>CAYXXW010000274.1:0-4353 GCA_964469115.1 uncultured Melioribacteraceae bacterium | reverse complement strand
CTTGGTACAAACTCAGGTATTTCTTTCTTTGATGTAACAGAAAAAACTTTTATTAACTATTCAATAGAGGATGGTATAAATGGTATAGTGATGAATCCTGAATCTGCGTTAAATCTTGACAATGGTCTTATATTAATAGGCGGAACTGAAGGGCTTAACATATTTGATCCAAGAAAAATGAAACTTTCACCTTATAAACCAAAGCTGGTAATTACAGACTTCAATATATTCAACAAACCTGTAAAGATAGGGAGCAACTTTCAATTCAAAGAAAGTATTCACACAACAAAAGAAATCAAACTTTCGTATGATCAGACAGTTTTTTCATTTGAATTCGCGGCTTTGGATTATAATTCATCTCAGAATATTCAGTATGAATACAAAATGGAAGGTTTTGACGAGGATTGGACAGCAAGTGGGACGAGGAGATATGTTACTTATACCAATCTTGATCCAGGCGAATATACTTTTAAAGTAAAATCTACAAATGCCGATGGCATATGGAATGACGAAGGTAAAGCAATTTTATTAACAATAACTCCCCCATTTTGGAAAACATGGTGGTCTTATACTACTTATGCTCTCGTTTTCATAATAAGTTTTTATTTTATAACGAAATACCAAATAAATAAAAGAAGAAAAAAAGAAGAAGAAAGGTTCAAAGCTGCAATTGAAAGAGAAAAATTAAAGCAAGCAGAACTAAAAGTGGAAGCTGCTGAATACAAAACAAAAGTTATAGAATCGGAAAAAGAAATTGAGAAACAGCAAATAAGAAACAGAATCTCAGCTGATTTGCATGATGAAATAGGAAGTAATTTAAGCAGTATAATACTTTTAAGTTCTTTAGTAGATAAAAAGCAAAAAATTGATGAAGAACATAAAAAATATATAACTGGAATTCATGGTGCTGCAAAAGTTTCTGCTGAATCAATACGAGATATTGTATGGTTTATAAATCCTGCTTCAGATCAAATTGCAAACTTAGTAACCAAGATGGTTCAAACAGCCAATGTAATATTGGGTAATATAAATCACGAAATAAATAAATCAAATTTTAATATCACTGAAAAATTCAACCCGAATGTAAAAAGGAATATCTTTTTCATATACAAAGAAATTTTAACTAATATTATTAAACATTCACATGCCGATTTTGTAAAAATAGATATAAAGGAAGAAAACAATACTTTCCAGTTTTCTGTGGAAGATAATGGTGTGGGTTTTGATATAAATAACGAAAATGGTGGTAACGGATTAAAAAACTTAAAATATCGTGCAAATCAAATTGATGCTAATTTGCAAATAAGTTCACAAAAAAATAAAGGTACCGTTATTATTTTCATATATAAAATGGCGTAAATACGCCATTGACGATCTTGTTATTTATTCATATAATGCAATCAAATAAATTATCAATTTTAAAACAGATGCCCGATAAAATAAATATTTAATAAAAACTAAATGAGTAATACAGATCTTGAAATATTAATAGTAGAAGACAATAAGTTGTTTAGAGAATCTTTGTCTAGCTTCATAAATCAAAGCGACGGAATGATTTGTAATAATTCATATTCTAATTGTGAAGATGCTATAGCCTCAATAACCAAACTTGATCTTAATCCTAGTGTTATTTTATTAGATATCGGGTTACCTGGCATGAGTGGTGTTGAGGGTATTAAATATTTTAATGAACTAGTTCCAAATACAAAAATAATTATGCAAACAATTCATGATGATAACGAAAATATTTTTACAGCAATATGTAATGGGGCTGCAGGATATTTACTTAAAGATTCATCACCTGATAGAATAATCTCTGCCATTAAAGAAGTACTAAGCGGTGGCGCCTCTATGAATTCTTCGATTGCTGATAAAGTTTTAACAATGTTTAGGGAATTTGTCCCGGAGCAAAAAGATTATCAGCTAAGTGAAAGGGAAATTGAAATTTTAAAAGTACTTGTAGAAGGATTAAGTAAAAAACAAATTGCTGATAAGCTTTTTATAAGTCACCATACTGTTGATTCCCACATTAGAAAAATTTACACCAAATTAGAAGTCCATTCCTCATGTGCCGCTGTATCTAAAGCTATAAAAGAGAAAATTATTTAATCAACCACTTTGTTAATTACCGTATAAAACTAATTCTCCAAAAGACCAAACTAATAGTCATATAAACGGGGCTTATTTTAAAAATATTACGCTTTCACTTAAGCCTTCATGCATTTCAATACAATGAATTTTATTTTCTGAGAATAAATATTTAGCACATAACACCTCTTTTAAAAACCACGTATATGCGCTATTGACCGAAGCAATATCAATTCTTATTATATGTTCAAGGTTTTATTTTTAGAAATTCACAGAAAATATCGAGCAAATTTTATGAATACACCTAAACTAAAAAATCATGCTAACATTTTATTAATTAGTATAGTTTTATTTTTCTTTTCTGAAATTCAAATTGCACAAAACATGCAGCAGGTTTGGGCAGATGAGTTTAACGATTCGGAAATTGACAGAACAATGTGGGCTTTTGAAATTGGTCCAACTGGCGGAACTCTTCATTACTTTACTGATAGTCCGAATACTGCAAAAATTGTTGATGGCAAACTGCAAATTCTTGCGCAGGAGGAATCGTATGAAGGATTTAATTACACAACCGCACTTCTAAAAACAGAAAATATTTATAATTTTAGATACGGACGGATTGAAGCTAGAATTAAACTACCTCACACTACAGGGTTTGTTCCCGCCTTTTGGCTGCTGCCTCAAAATAGTCAATATGGATTTTGGCCATGGAGCGGAGAAATTGATGTTATGGAGCATCCAACTAATCAAGATAAAATATATGGCACTTGTCATACTTGGCAATACAGTTACTTTACGGGTTCAATGAAGCCGGCTGGTGGTAATATTCAAATATTAGACTCAGAAACTGCATTTCATATTTATGCAATTGAATGGACTCCCGATAAAATTGATTTTTACGTTGATGATCAAAAATATTACACATATAATAATGACTATAGCGGTTTTAAAGTTTGGCCGTTTGACCAGCCATTTTATATTCTTCTTGCTATGAGCGTTGGGGGAGGATGGGTTGGACCTCCGGATGCATCAACTGTATTTCCCGGAATTATGGAAGTTGATTATGTAAGAGTTTATCAAGAACTAAATGATGTTCAAATTTCTGGTGAAGAATATCTCCCTCGATATACAAAATCTTCATTGTATACTCTTCCTTATATTGAAGGGGCTAGTTATCAATGGAAAGTTACCGGTGATGCCGAAATTGTAGCCGGTCAAAACACAAATATTATTACAGTAGACTGGAATACCTTTAGCAGTATTGTTGAAGCAGAAATAATAAGTGGTAGTTCAACTTACAAGTATGAATATCCGGTAATTATTTCAAATAATATTTTAAAAAATTATGGATTTGAAAAAGGAGTCACTCCATGGGTCCAAGCAAGACCTTATCCCGGTGACATTGATTTTACCTTAGTTTCAGAAGATCCGCATAATGGAAATAACTGTCTAAATGTTGATGTAAAATCTCAAACAACATATGCTTGGGATGTGCAGCTTTCTCAACGTAATTTATTATTTGAGTCTAGTAAGCAGTATAGTATTAGTTTTTGGGCAAAAGCAAAAACTTCCGGTAAAAAGATAACTGCTGCGATAATCAATTCAACCACTATTGAACTTTATGTAGCCAAAGATTTTACCCTTACTGATTCTTGGGAAAAGTATGATTTAAGCTTTGCTCCTTCTTCCACTGTTCTTGGGCAAATAAATATTGATATGGGCGGTCAACTAGGCAGTTATTATTTAGATGACTTTACCATATCCCTTCCGGAATTAAACAATGACTCAAATCAAATTACAAATGCAGATTTTTCCAATGGTAATGATGGATGGATCTTTAATAGCTTTTCTCCTGCTCAGGCATCGGGAGAAGTTATTAATGGAGAATTTGCAATTTCCATTTCAAATGCCGGGGCAAATTTATGGGATATTCATTTAGGTCAGAGAAATCTCTCAATTGAAAAAGATAAAGAATATGTAGTAACATTTGATGCCTATGCAGCTGAGCCGAGAGATATTTCTGCTTTAGTCGGAAAAAACGCTGACCCTTGGACAGTTTATAGTGGTGATCAAATATTTTCATTTACAACTGAAAGGAAAACTTATTCTTATTCTTTTGTTATGAATGATCCTACTGATAATCAGGCTCGATTAGGATTTGATATGGGTACTTCCTCAGTCGACTTATATTTCGATAATATTGTGCTTAGTAAAGGAGAAATACCAACCGGAATAGAAATCGATAATCCAGAACTCGAGAATTCA
>CAYXXW010000273.1:0-4363 GCA_964469115.1 uncultured Melioribacteraceae bacterium | reverse complement strand
TCCTGAATGGAAAGATTTGATAGAAGATAACGAAAGAAAGATTTCTCAGTCGAGAAAAGATGAAACTCTCCTTCGAAATGACAGTCCCGTGACTACTGGCCTCATCATTGCCGCCGGACTCTCAAGTAGAATGGTAAAGTTTAAACCTCTCCTTGATTTTAATAACAAGTCTTTTCTTTCATCTATTATTGATAAAACTAAATCTGTGAGTACAAATGTTATTGTAGTAACCGGTTATAATTCTCACTTAATTGAACAACATATTTTTGATAACTATTCAATTGATGATCAAAATATTAAAATTATCTATAATCCGGACTATAAAAAAGGGATGTTTACTTCAATTAAAAAGGGTGTTGAGAATGCTAGAAAATCTGAATGGATATTCTTCCATCAAGTAGATCAGCCAAATCTATCAAAAGAGTTTTATCATGATTTTGTTAACCAAATAGATACAAAGTATGATTGGATTCAGCCAATGTTTAAGGGACAAAAGGGACATCCGATTATTTTTGGGAAGAAAATTATTCAAAAAATAGATGCTAGCAATTTAGAATCAAATCTGAGAATTGTAGGAAATTCATCAGATATAATTAAAAAATATTGGGAATGTCATTATCCGGAAATATTAACGGATTTAGATACACCTGCTGACTATAATAAAATTTGAGGGAAATAATGAACACAAAATTTACATTATATTTTTTATTATCCATCTCAATTACACTTTTAGCACAAAGTGGTGAGAAAGTTATGAAAACTGTTGATTCAGTTGACTTAGTTAGATATTCCGGAACTTGGTATGAAATTGCAAAAATTCCTAACTCATTTCAAGATCATTGTGTAAAAAACACGACTGCCAACTATGAAATAAATGAGGACGGGGATATTATTGTAACCAATAAATGCATCGATGAAGATGGGGAAATGGATGATGCTGAAGGTTTGGCAAGAATTGTTGATAAAGAAACTAATTCTAAATTAGAAGTAAGCTTTGTTAGTTTGTTTGGGTGGCATTTATTTTGGGGTGATTATTGGATATTAGGTTTAGATAAAGATTACCAATATGTGTGTGTTAGTACACCTTCAAAAAAATATGGCTGGATTTTGAGCAGAATAGCAAAAATAAACGAGAATGATATAGAAAATTGTTTTCAGATATTTGAGGAAAATGGATATGATAGAGCGAAGTTTGAGTTAAGTTTGCAAGAATAGATATGCTTTTATATTGAAATGCCAGGTATACAAGAACTGTCATATCGAATCCCTTTAGGATGAGATATCTTGATGACTTGTTCAAAAGATTTCTCAATCGCTTTCGCTCATGTCGAAATGACGAAATTCGATTCTTGTCATGCTGAATTCATTTCAGCATCTGTATTTTTATCGTTTTCAGTTTCCAAAACAATACTGACATTCGTCATTGCAGTGCATGGGATGACAATTCTTTTGTTTTAGTCATATCGGAATCCCTTTGAGGGTGAAACATCTTAAATGCTTGTTATGAAGATTTCTCAATCGCTTTCGCTCATATCAAAATGACAAGGAGACACTTGCATCATTTAGAAATGACAAACTCTTCTATTATTCTATCTCTTTAGTAAATCCTCCAAAGCATTTTTAAGATTTGGGAATTGGAACTCATACCCGGAATCAATAATCTTTTGTGAAGATACTCGACTACCTTCAAGAATTATTTGAGCCATTTCTCCGAAGATTAGTTTAAGAACAAAACTTGGCACATTAGGCATAAAAAATGGTTTCTTTAATACCGCAGCTAAAGTTTTTGCAAAATCATTGTAGATATTGTATGAAGGAGCAACAACATTGAAAACTCCTTTCATAAGTTGATCACCAATTGATTTTTTAATTATTTTAACAACATCATCAACATGTACCCAAGGTAGGTATTGTTTTCCGCTACCAAGTGCAGAACCAATTCCAAGTTTAGTCGGTAGGATCATTTTTTTTAAAGCTCCGCCTTTTTCGGAAAGGACCACACCAAATCTTAGTTTAACAGTTCTAATCTTTAACTCATCAAATTTATCAGCAGATTTTTCCCAAAGTTGACAAACTTTCCCTTGAAAATCATTTGCCGGTTTATCTTCCTCAGTGAAAATTTTCTTAGAAGTTATTGCTCCGTAATATCCAATAGCAGAAGCAGAAATAAATGTATCTGGCTTTTTATCCAGTTTAGTAATTTCATTGAATAGAAGTTCAGCTGATTTTGTTCTGCTATCAATTATTTCTTGTTTCCTTTTCTCAGTCCATCTTTTATCGGCAATACCGGCACCGGCTAAATGAATTATGTGGTTTACATTATCTAGCGCCCCATCTTCTAAATATTGTTTATTAATATCCCAGATAAAAGTTGGGACAGAAGAATTATTTTTTCTTGATCTACTGAGATGTATTACATCAAAATTATTTTTTAATAAATAATTGGTCAATTCAGTGCCAATTAAACCAGATGCGCCGGTTATTAAAACTTTGTTCATATTAGCCTACATTTGTCCCCAATTTGAATCAACTAGAGATTTGATTATTTGCTGACCACGATGCCCAAAAATGGGATGATTCTCTTTTGAAAGTCTATCAGCCAATTCTAGTGCAACTTGACCGGTTGGTTTTTGTTTTTCTTTAGATTCCGTGAAAACTTGCATAGCCCTATTATATATTGAATGTTCCCACTCTTTATCGTAATGCTGAAGTATCATTGAATCATTATTAACATATCCATATTGTTCGTTAGCGCAATTTACAATTCCCATTCGATTTGTTAGAAAATCTGGGACATAAAGTATTCCAGAATTATAGATTAAATTATCATCTGCTATTGGATCTGCAAGCTGATTATTTGCAGCACCACAAACTATGTCTGCTCTTATTTTTGGAATTGTTTGAGAATTTAAAATGCCTCCGGTTGCGCATGGTGCTAAAATATCACATTCTTGAAATAAAATGGCATTATCATTTTTATCATCTTTGAAGCATTCGAAATTATTATTTTTAAATTTTTCTTTTGCAATATCAACTTTATCACTAAAGATATCGGATGCAATAATTTTTAATGCGCCTTTTTCGAATAACATTTCAATTAAAGGCAAGGCGACATTACCTATTCCTTGAACCGCAATGGTTTTTCCTTTAATATTTCCAAATAGAGGATAATCTATCGCAGCTTCAATTCCGGATACAACGCCACGGGCAGTTGGTATTGATGGGTTTCCACTCCCTCCAAATGTTTTAGGAATGCAAGTAGTAAATCTAGTGTTTGCAAAAACATTTGCCATATCAGAGACATTCGTTCCAACATCCTCTGCAGTTACATAACACCCGTTTAGCGAAGTTATAAATCTCCCAAAATTACTATATATCTTTTTTCTAATTTCATGATTGTGTATATCGACACTTTTATTATTTGCAATCACACCTTTTCCGCCACCCCACCATAAGCCCGCAAGAGCATTTTTGTGAGTCATTCCTTTAGCTAAACGTATTCCGTCTAAAATAAATTCTTTTGTATTTTCATATTGCCAAAACCTTACACCTCCGGCAGCTTGTCCTCTATTCGTTCTATGTATTGCTGCACTATGAATAATGTCATAATCGGAATCTATTTCAAAAAATAATCCTTCATGTTTGTCAAAATCAATTGATTCGTTGATTAGAAAATCAGATATTTCTATTAGAGAATCATGAGAGGGAATAACAGTCTTTTTATGACTTTCATAGACGAAGTTGAATCTTTTAATGTTATTTTCTTTCAAAAAGGTAATGAATTGGTCAGTAGATAAATTGAGTAGAGAATTTGTACTTGTCATTTTAAGCTCAAAATTTATTTCAGTATTTTGGATTGACAGAACTATTTATCAATGTTTTTTATATAGAAAAATGTAAAGCATGTCATTTCGAATCCCTTTAGGAGTGAGAAATCTTTAATCATTAAATGTGCAGATTATCATATAATGTTCCATTCAAAAAAGATTTCTCACATTCACTACATTCAGTTAGAAATGACAATAATAATTTATTTGTTAACCTCATAGTATTCATCTAACTTTTTAATCTGAACATCTTTTTCTTCTTGACCAAGAAAAGATGAATTAAATGAATTTAGTGTTAATTGGTATAGTTCATCTTTACTTAATTCTAATCCTTCCGCAACAGCTTTATAATTCTCGTTCATATAACCACCAAAATAAGCAGGATCATCAGAATTTATTGTTACAACTAACCCTTTATTAAGCATTGTTTTAATTGGGTGATTATCAATTCTATCAACATTTCTTAATCTAACATTAGAAAGGGGACAAACGGTTAAAGGCATTTTATTTTCTGCTAATGTTTGTACTAATTTATC
>CAYXXW010000272.1:0-4365 GCA_964469115.1 uncultured Melioribacteraceae bacterium | reverse complement strand
TAGATGGAGATAAAATTTTAGAAAAAACAAGCTACACTAATTTAGCTGGTTTTGATCTCACTTTATTTTGGGAGCCATTAAATCAAGCAAAATACAATTCATTTATTTGGCGAACAGAAATTTATTATGTTGATAAAGACCAATTATTAGGGCCCAATATTTCAGCTTTTGGTGGATATACTTATGCTGAATATAAATTTACTGAACGTTGGCAAGTCGGTACCAGATTTGATTACACCCAACCTTTTGAAATTGAAAACAAAGACAAATATCTTTATCAAATAGTTCCCTATTTAACATGGTGGCAAAGTCATTGGGTAAAACTACGATTACAGTATAATTATCTAAATGGGAATACAATAGATTATGAAAGCAACACACTGCGATTTCAAATAGTTTGGTCAATGGGTCCTCACAAACATGATAGATATTAAGGAGAATGAAATGAAAATATTAAAATATATAGCTCTAATTTACTTGTTGAGCATAAGTTTAATTTCAGCTAGTGATAAAATAAATGTTGTAACTACACTAAGTACATATGCTGATATTGCAAATAAAATTGGAGGTGACAAAGTAAGTGTAGAATATATAGTGGCAGGAGATCAAGATGCTCATTTTGTTCGTCCAAAACCTAGTTTCGCTGTTCTATTGAATAAAGCAGATCTTTTTGTTTCAACAGGGCTAGATTTGGAACTGTGGGTTCCTTCTTTAGTCGATATGTCAAAAAACGATAAAATTCGTTCTGGTGGTATTGGCTTTGTGGCTGCTTTTGATGGTATTGAATTGTTAGATAAACCAAGTGTTCTTTCGAGAAGTGAAGGCGGTCTTCATATATACGGAAATCCACACATCACCTCAAGTCCACTAAATTTTAAAATAATTGCTGAAAATATTTCAATCGGATTAACAAAAATTGATCCCGATAATTCAAAATTCTATCAGACCAATTTAGCTACATTTCAAAATCAAATTGATAATAGATTGTTTGGTGAAGAATTAGTAAAGTTAATGGGTGGTAAAATTCTGACTAAACTCGCTAGTTCCGGTCAATTAATCCCTTTTCTAACAGAAAAAGAATATAAAGGGAAAAAACTAATTGATCATCTGGGCGGATGGTTAAAAGAAGGAATGGTTTTCAGAAACAAAAAAATTGTAGCCTATCACAAAAATTGGATTTACTTCCAAAAATTATTTGGCATAAATGTCATTGGTTATGTTGAACCAAAGCCAGGAATACCACCTTCACCAAAACATATTGAAAATTTGATTCGGAGCATGAAAGAGAACAATGTAAAAGTAATTTTAGCTGCTAATTATTTTGATGAAAACAAGGTGAAAAACATATGTGCTAAAGTCGGTGCAACCCCTATTATTGTTCCAATGTATGTAAACGGAACAAAAGGTGTAGATGATGTTTTTAATTTGGTATCAATGTGGGTTGGAAGTTTAAAAAACGTTTTTACTAATTAACGAAATCTTATTAAGGGGTTAATATCAATGGGATTAGAAATTTGGGATATTATGGCGCCCGCTTTTTTTGAATGCCTCGTGTTGGTCGGAATTCATTCATATCTTGGTCTCCACGTATTAAGACGAAAAGTTATTTTCGTTGATCTGGCTTTAGCGCAAATTGCAGCACTTGGAACAACAGTTGGTTTTTTATTCGGCATAATGCCAGATTCAATGGGAGCATATTGGTTCTCCTTAATTTTTACTTTTTTAGGTGCAGCAATTTTTTCGATTTCACGATTTCGTCATGAAAAAATCCCGCAGGAAGCGGTTATTGGATTAACCTATGCAGTTGCCGCTTCTATTACAATACTCGTTATTGATAAAGCACCACATGGAGCAGAACATATTAAAGAAGTATTGACCGGAAGTATCCTATGGGTTAAATGGTCAACAATTGGAAATGCTGCAATAGTATATTCCTTAATTGGAATTTTTCATTTTCTTTTTAGAAAACAATTTTTGTTAATTTCTGAGAATCCTGAACTTGCCTATAAACAAGGAATGTCTGTTAGATTTTGGGATTTCCTATTTTATGTTTCTTTTGGTGTAGTAATAACTCACTCGGTGGGAACTGCTGGTGTTTTATTAGTTTTTGTTTTTCTTGTTGTCCCAGCAATTGCATCCATGCTTATTACAGGTACACTTTGGAAACAATTAGCAGTTGGATGGACTCTCGGAGTTTTCGTCAGTTTCGCTGGTCTTTATATCTCTTATATTGCCGATCTTCCAAGTGGACCAACAGTAGTTTCTTTCTATGGATTAATGCTAATAATTATTGCTTTATTTCTTTATGTAAAACGTGCAGAATTGAGATCAAGTGCAATTATGAAGACTGCAATTGGAATTGGAGTAACATTAGTAGTTATATTTGGCATCTATACATTAGGTAATGTATTTAAATCAACATATCATTCTCACGAACATCAAAATTTCATTTCAGAGGAAGAACATGTAATTCATGAAGTTTCTGAACATGAGAAACTAAGTCTGATGAACGAAACTGATTTAAGTCTTTATTTAAATTCAGTTAATGACGTAAATTTTCTTCATAACCTTTTTGATGCAGAAAAAGATGATTATATGAAATTTTCTATTGCAAAAAGAATTGCTGATCTAAATAGACAAGTTGGTTTTAGTATGTTTATAGATATTATTGAATCATCAGACACTCCATATTTAAATGATGAAATTATAAATGAATTACGAAGAATTTCTGGTAAAAATTTTGGTTATGATGTTTCAAATGAATTCGGGCAAAATGGAATTGCACTTAATAAATGGAAAGAATGGATTAATTTGTTGAAATAATTAATAATTTTATTGGATTTTTTATGAATGAAAAAGCTTTTCAAGAATATTATGATGATCAATTTAGTCATTGCTTTGGCTGTGGAACAAATAATGAACTCGGACATCAATTAAAAACTTATTGGGATGGAGATGAAACTGTTAGCAAGTTTACTCCAAATCCAGAACATACGGCACTACCGGGATTTGTTTATGGCGGATTAATTGCTTCTTTAATAGATTGCCATTCAACGGGAACCGGATCAGCAGCATTACATAAACTACTTAATGAGTCACAAAAAAAAGAAACTTATCCAAGATGTGTAACCGCATCATTAAAGGTAGATTATTTGAAGCCTACTCCTATTGACTGCATTTTAGAATTAAGAGGAAAAGTGAAAGAAATTAAAGGAAGAAAAGTTATTGTTGAAACATCACTTTATGCTAAAAATGAAATCTGTGCAAAAGGTGAAGTGATTGTTGTACAAGTGCCGGATGATTGGAAAGCAAAATAGACAGTAAAATTTAAATTTTTACCTAAACTCTAATTCAATAAAAAGAGAATCTTTTAATTCAAAACTTGCATCTTCAAAACTGGGCGGACCTAAACTACCTTCAGCATAATTCGAGAACACATAATCTTCCACAGGCCAACCGAAAAAACTTCTATCAAATTCGTGATTAGAGTTTTCATCATGATAGACTGCAACTGCATAAATTCCATTTTTCAAATTATTAAATGTGTACTCAACAACTGAATCTTGAATTTCTAAATATGCGCCACTTTGTCCATCTTCTTTTTTAGGAAAACTTTCAGGATTACTAAACAATCCAATTGATACTTGACCTTTTAATCCATTCAAGTTTTTAATTTTTATTTTTATTTTAGAATTCTGTGCGTTAATATTTGAAAAACTTAGAATAAATAAACAGCAAATTGTAATTCGTAATTTCATTTCTATTTTATGTAATATTTAATTAAACTCATTGCTTGGCTGTAATAACCGCTTCCAAATAAATTCAAGTGATTTAAGATGTGATACAATTTGTAGACATTTTCACGGTATTCCCATTCTTCTTTTAATGGAAATTCTTCTTGATAAGCTGAATAGAAATTGGGATCAAATCCTCCAAACAGTTTTGTCATAGCCAAATCAGCTTCTCTATGTCCGTAATAAACTGCAGGATCAATTAAAACTGGATTTCCTCTTTGATCAACGATATAATTTCCACCCCACAAGTCACCGTGAAGTAATGTTGGTTTTTCTTCGCTACCAAGGATGATTTTATCAATATTCTTTTCAATATCTTTCATCCCAGATTTTAATTCATTGGTCGAATGACCGTTTTTTTCAGCCAACCGAAATTGAAACATCAGTCTATTTTCAAAGTAAAATTCCGACCAACTTTCATTCTGAGGAACATTTATTTGCTCTGTAGAGCCTATAAAATTATCTTCAAAATAGCCATACTTCCGAGACGTCATCCTGTGCATATCAGCAAATTGCCTTCCGAACTTTTCACTAAAGTTACTGCATTTTGGAGCAGACTCAATAAATTCTA
>CAYXXW010000271.1:3159-4371 GCA_964469115.1 uncultured Melioribacteraceae bacterium | reverse complement strand
AGAGAAGCTGAATTAAATGCTTTATTAAATCCGGAATTACGAGAGTTATACAAGAAGAGAAAAATTATTCCTATAACTTATAGAGAATTAATTAATAAAGTTGGGCTTGAAAATATGTACCGACCGGAAGATAGTGAATATTAAAAATTTAAAGCCCGCATTTGAGCGGGCTTATTGAAATAATGATCAATTAAATTTTTACTTTAACAGCAGCATCTTCTTCCTCAATATTTCACTACCATTATTCAATGAGTAAATATAAATTCCGCTTGAGAGATCAGAACCATCAAATAAGATTGAGTAATTCCCTTTGTCTAAATTTTCATTTACTAATACTTTAACTTCTCTACCGAGAACATCATAAACCTTAAGTGTGGTAAATCCACTGTTTACAATTGAAAATTGAATTGTTGTTGAAGGATTAAACGGATTAGGATAATTTTGTTCTAGTTTAAATGCCAATGGAATATTTTGATCATCAACAGAAACAAGTACTTGAGTTTTGAATTTAGACACTTCCGACCACTTACTAATGCCGTATTCGTTTTTTGCTCTTATGTGCCAGCTATAAATTTGATTTTCATTAAGTTGCGGCACAAATGAAGATGTATCAGTAATCAACGTATCAAAAATTATTACTGAAGGCGCGATGAATAATCCCTCAGAAATTTGAATCTGATACTCAGTCGCAACAGGTGTTGAATTCCACACAAGAATAGGATCAAGTTCAACTTCTGTTGATTTATCAACTGGTTCAAGTAATGTCGGGGGAATTGGAAAACCGGTTCTGAATTTTCTTATTTCAGAGAAATCAGTTTCTCCGGCAATATTAAATGCAGAAACTCTCCAGAAATATTCACTCAGTCCGTCAAAGCCGGTTACAGCTTTAAATGTATCAACAACTCCATCCATTTGATAAATTAAATCGGTAAAACCGGTATCATTGGCAACTTGTAGTTTGTTGTGAGTTGAATATAAAGAGTTTGTCCAACTAAAGATTGTTGTATCTCTTGTGTTAGGAGCATTGTTCTCTGGTCCGACAAGAAGTGGTAATTCCGGCAAAGTTACTTCAACTTCAATAACATTACTTGCACCAGACTCATTATAATTTTTATCTAATGCTGTAACTGCAAAGTACATTTTATCGGCAATTCGGTCAGATTCATTTAAGTTAGTGTAGTTGGGACTCAACACCTTCCAAATGTTTTCCGT
>CAYXXW010000271.1:0-3059 GCA_964469115.1 uncultured Melioribacteraceae bacterium | reverse complement strand
CTGAAAAATATATTACCATAAGTATTTGTTGTAGCTCGGTTTAATCTTATTTGTCTTGGAATTTCACCAATTGGGAAGACTCCAGCACGGTATAAAGCCTGACCTGGATAAAGATGTCTATCGCCAACTTTAGAAGCCCACCATGGTAATAATTTGCCGTAATCTTGCCCACCGGAAAATGGCCAATAAAGCTGTGGGGATAAATAATCAATAGACTTATCACTAATCCAAGCTAATGCATCACAATAGATAGTATTGTAGGCATCTAAGCCGGAAATTCCCGGAGGATTCTCAGGTCTGTAAATACCAAATGGACTCATTCCAAATTTCACATTAGGCTTTAGTATCCGTAAAGTATCACTGATCATTCTTAAAAGTCCATTTACATTATCTCTTCTCCAATCACCAATATTTGTAAAGCCGCGAGGGTATTCCGAAAATGTTTGCTGATCTTGAGTTGTAATTTGATTTGGTGGATAAGGATAAAAATAATCATCAAAGTGAACACCATCAATATTGTATCGGTTTGCAACATCAGCAACAATTGTAGTTACGTAATCTCGTACTTGTGGTAACCCAGGATTTAAAAACTTAAAATTTCCTATTCCTATTACCCAATCTGGATGTTGAATTGTTACATGACCATTTGAGTTTGTATAAGCATCAACCGTTTTTACAGCTCTATAAGGATTGAACCATGCATGCAGTTCTAAACCCCTTTTGTGAGCTTCTTCAATAGCAAATTCTAACGGGTCATAATAAGGGTTTGGAGCTTCCCCCTGATTCCCAGTTAACCAATATGACCATGGTTCATAAGGTGAATCATACAATGCATCACACTCAGTTCTAATTTGAAAAATAACTGCATTAATATTGGTTCTTTCAAGTTCATTAAATAGATATTTTAATTCTTCTTGCTGAGCCGCAGTACTAAGATTTCGGCTGGAGGGCCAATCTAAATTTGTCACTGTTGCAACCCAAGCACCTCTAAAATCTCTTTTTGGGGTAATTGATTGACTGAATAAACTACTGAGGTTAAATAATAGAATTAAAATTGTAAAACTTTTTTTCATCTTATGACCTTAATTTTTTTGTAAAAAACCTAAATGTAAATTAGAATAAAGTTATTTCGATATAAAAATACTCTTTATTAATCTATTAATCATAAATTTAGAGTAGAAGACTATGATTGCAAAAATTACAATTAATTGTTCTCCCAATCATCTTTGGCTAAAGAAAATAAATCCATATCTTCCAGCTTTCCTTTGATCAGCATTTGTTTTTTATGTAATCCATTATATCTTAAACCGCATTTTACAAGAACTTTCTGGGAAGCTACATTTGCAGGTTTTGATCTTGCCGATATTTCAGTTAACCCTATTTTTTCAAAACCAAAATTTATAATGTCTTTTACTACTTCTGTCATTATTCCCTTTTTCCAATAATCTTTGGATAAAACGTAACCAATTTCAGCTTTTTGATTTTCTTTCTCCCAATTAACAAAACCGGCAGTGCCAATAATTTTGCCAGTTTCTTTCAATTCAATTCCCCATGGAGCAGCTTTATTTTTATTATAAGCTGCATAAACGGTATTCAAAAATTCAAGTGTGTCAAATTCCGATTGATGTGCATCCCATATAACATGTTCAGCAACTTTGGGATTTTTCGCATAAGCAAAAATATCAGATTTATCCGAATAAAGAAGCTTTCTCAAGTATGTTCTTTCGGTTTCAAGTGTTGGCAGTTGGCAAAAAATGTAGTCTAACAATTTCTCTTCAATTTTTGTATAATAGTCCTTAAAATTACAAAGAAAATATTTTTATTTAACTATAGGTAAAAAAAATGATTAGCAAAGACTTGTTGGATATTTTATGCTGTCCTGAAACAAAAGCAGATTTAGTTTTAGACGGTGATTTTCTCGTTTCGGTTGATAAAGAAACTAGAAGAAGGTATAGAATAGAAGATGATATTCCCATAATGTTGATTGATGAATCTGAACAATTAGATTATGACGAATGGAGTGAAATAATGAAAAAACATAGTATAGATATTTAGTAAAACTCAATATGATAGTTAAAAGAAACAAGTCGGACTTTGAATCGTACATTATTGATGCTGCAAATATTAAAGGTGACTGTGAGGCTGTTTATTTTTTAGAAAGTGAAGAAGAACTCAGCAAACTCTTAAAAGATTTTAATGCAACCAAGCAAAAAGTTACTATATCCGCGGGTAGAACAGGATTAAATAGCGGCTCCGTTCCTCAAGATGGTGTTTTAATTTCCTTAGAAAAATTGAACAAAATTATTTCGATTGATACTAATTCAAAATGTGCATTAGTTCAGCCCGGAGTTATTTTAGAAGATTTTCAAAATGAAGTCCAGAGATTAAATCTTTTCTATCCTCCAGATCCAACAGAAACTAACTGCACAATTGGCGGAACCGTTGCAAATAATTCATCTGGTGCAAGAACATTTAAGTATGGTCCTACCCGTAATTTTGTTGAAGAAATTACTATTGTCTTGCCAACTGGTGAAATATTAAAAATTGTACGCGGAAATCATTTTATTGAAAATTTCAAAACTGAAATTGTTTTGAGTGATGAAAAGACAATATTAATTGATATACCCGAATATAAAATGCCGAATGTAAAACATGCTGCTGGATATTATGTTGAACCCAATATGGACTTAATTGATCTCTTTATTGGTTCTGAGGGAACTTTGGGTATCATATCCCAAATAAAGTTGAAGCTTATTGACTTACCGGAAAACATACTTTCTATGCTGATATTTTTTAACGAAGAAGAAAATCTATTCTCTTTCATAAATGAAATTAGATTAAGATCAAACGGTAAAAATGATATAATAGAATTAAGAGAGATTGAATTTTTTGATAAACATTCACTTCATTTACTGAGGGAGGAATATCAAAATATTCCGGTTACCTCAAAAGGAGCTGTTTGGATTGAGCAGGAGTTTAAAATAGAAAATGAAGAACAGCTTTTATCCGAAATTGAATCTTTAATTGATGCTCACAAAGGGGATGTTAAAAATATTTGG
>CAYXXW010000270.1:0-4382 GCA_964469115.1 uncultured Melioribacteraceae bacterium | reverse complement strand
TAATTGTCTTTTTTCTGTTTTTCATTTAATGATATACCAAGCCCTGCACCTATAGCTGTCCCTAAGCTTATCCATAAAGCTAAATTATCAGTCAGAACACCTATCACACTTCCTATTGCAGCACCAAATGCTGTTCCTAATACAATAGTTTTTTCGTTTTTCATAACCTATTCCAGTGAATAATGCCGCTAAAAATAGTAATAATAGGAATATAAAACTTAAGTTTCTTTGTTATAGAGAATATTTTGTTGATTAGGGGGATGTGCTTGCGGTATTTAGCTCCTTCTGATTGCTCTGCTTTGTATTCAACCAAAAAAGCCCACCTAAAATAGATGGGCACAATTGTGATGTTTATTTTTATTACAGATTATTTCATGAAGAGCATCTTCTTAGTCTCAACAAATTCACCAGCTTGTAGTCTATAAAAGTAAATGCCACTGGTTAAGTTTTTGCCATCAAACTTAATTTCATAATTCCCTTCTGATTGTTCTTTATTAACCAATGTTGCTACTTCACTCCCCAAGACATCAAATAATTTTAATAACACATTATTCTTTCGAGGTATTGAGTATTTTATTGTCGTACTTGGATTAAATGGATTCGGATAATTCTGTTCCAGCACAAACTTTTTAGGCAAAACCGGTTTAGTTTGAATAACATCTGTTACAGTTAAAGTATCTAAAAATCTCATTAAACCGTAATCTGTGCTTAGATAAATATATCTGGGATTTCCTTCATCCGTAAAAATATCACGTACTCTACTAGAATAAACTTTCTTCCAAGTTTTACAGCCGTCTTCTGTTAAGAACAATCCACCTGTAGTGTATTCATCAGTAATAAAATCTGTATAGCCGAGTAATCCAACATAAATTCTATCAGGGTTGTTCGGATCCAGTAAAATTTTGGGTTGATTCATTTTAGGTTCATATGATAATAAAGTTGAATCAACACGAAACCAACTGTCCCCGCCATCAATAGACTTGCTCATTGAACCTTTTTGCCCACAATAAACAATATCCGGATTATTTATATCCGGTTCAAGAGAAGTTATTCGCGCATAGGTACCTGTTTCCGCTTGCTTAACTAAGCCTTCCGTTTTATCTATCCATGTTTTACCAAGATCAAATGATTTGTACACTTTTCCTTCATTACGTATTGTATAAACTAATGTGGGATTCGTTTTTACAAATTTCATAAAAAGAGATGGAAAACCAGATTCATATTCTGCCCACATGGTTCCTCCATCAAAACTATAATATGGTGGAACAGAGTTAAGAAACAGTGTATCAGGCTGAAATTTATGGTAATAAACATTATATGTTGCAATATCAAATTCGTCCAGTCTGAACCAATTACTGCCACCATCTGTAGTTTTGTATAATCCGTTTGAACTAGCAAGATAACCTTCCAATTTGTTTTTAGGATTAAGATCAAAACTATTTGATATTGGTTCAATTTTTGATGGTTCAATATCAAATTTAGGACTATACCAATTTTTGCCTCCGTCATTTGTTTTTATTATCTCTCTATTTAAATGACCGGCAACCAAAAAATCTGGATTATCTTTATCAAATATAATATTGGATGGGTAAGTAAGAGCAAGATTTGTAATACTCCAATTTACACCACCATCATCCGATTTGAAAATGCCTTTCCCGAATAAACTGCCTGCATATACTAATTGAGGATTA
Organism: uncultured Melioribacteraceae bacterium; assembly: GCA_964469115.1. Lineage (GTDB taxonomy): Bacteria > Bacteroidota > Ignavibacteria > Ignavibacteriales > Melioribacteraceae. The sequence goes on along the minus strand of CAYXXW010000270.1, from coordinate 2,691 downwards.
GTCCTACTAGTTTCAATAGCAAAAACCGGGGGTAAACAACCAATTTCAGCTTTGCAAGGACCAGTTATATTATTTATTCCTTCTAATAAAGCCCAATTTTTACCTCCATCAATTGATTTATGTAATCCACCAACCGTTCCTAACATATAAAGATTATTTGACACATAGACAACATTTGTATCTGCGGTATTTAATTTAAAAAGATATGGATCATCGTGGAAAATTATCTCAACATTACTACCTGAATTCACAGATTTATATAAATAATTATCTGCCTGAATATATATTACACTGGTATCTAATGGATTGACTTGAATATCTTCCATAAAACTTAACTGTTTCTGCTCTGTCCAGTCTATGCCGGAATTGGTGCTTTTATAGAGACGGCTTAAAGTAGCAAAATAGATTATTGAAGTATCTAAAGGGTGAATTTCAAATTTTACTATTTCTTCACTAAAATTTGTTACTTTCTGCCAATTTCTGCCACCATCATCGCTCCTCCAAAATTCATTGGTATTTTTCTTAATGTAGTATTTATTAGCATTTAATGGATTTAGTTTAATTACTTTACTATTAGGTGTTTCGTCTTTATTTATTAAATTCCAGGTTACACCTTGGTCAACACTCTTAAAGTAACCGTTATTAAAATCGCCATAAACAATAGATTCTTCAGATGGAATAGATATATCTGTAATTCTGGCATCGCTATAATTATCAATATATCTCGGCTCATTTGTTACTCCGCCATCAAAAGATATAAACATATCTCTATCATTTAATACGGTGTAAATAATTGCTTCATTAAAAGGGTTTACTACAATTTCGTATACTTCTCCTATGACACCCGGAACCCCAACGAGATCAAAATCTTGTCCTTTTACACAGTTTACAAGTAATAGTATTATTACAATTAATAACTTTTTCATATTAAAACCTATATTTGAGATTATATTTATAAAAAATATGACCAACCGAATACAAATGTATTTAACTAGATTTTAACGGTTGGTCACTTAATGCTACTTAGTTAATATCATTTTTTTTACTGATGCGTAAGAACCAATTTTGATTGAATATAGATAAATACCGCTTGATAATTCCGATGCATCAAAATTTACAGAATATTTTCCCGGCTCTTGTTCATCATTTACTAATGTTCTTATTTCTTTTCCCAATACATCATAAACTTTTAAAATAACACGCTGACTAAAGTCAGCATTTACATTTGATACTGAATATTTTATTATCGTGCTTGGATTAAATGGATTGGGGTAATTCTGTTCCAGTATAAATTCATTTGGTAAAACTATTGGCTCTGTTTGCACAACATCTGTTACGGTTAATGTATCTAAAAATCTTATTAAACCGTAATCTGTGCTTAAATAAATATATCGCGGATTGCCTTCATCTGTAAAAATATCACGTACATTTCTAAAATAGACTTGTTTCCAAGTTTTGCAGTTGTCTTCTGATAAGAACAAACCACCGGTAGTATAATCATCTGTGAAAAAATCTGTGTAACCAAGTAATCCTGCATAAATCCTATCCGGATTCTCTGGATCTAACAAGATTTTGGGTTGATTCATTTTTGGTTCATATGCTAATAAACTTGAATCTATTCGAAACCAGTTATCTCCACCGTCAACTGATTTAGATATTGAACCTTGTTGACCACAATAAACAATATCCGGGTTATTTAGATCTGGTTGAATTGAAGAAATAATATTAAGTAATCCTGTTTCATGATTAATGGATAATCCATTAGTTTTTTCATACCAATTTTCTCCCAGATCATTTGATTTTGTTATAATATATTCGAAAGTATTTATTGCGTGCTGTACAAGTGAAATACTGTAGACCAATGTTGGATCGGCTTTAACAAATTTCATATAAAGAGAAGGATAACCTGTTTCATACTCAACCCATGTATTGCCGTTATCATAACTTGAGTAACTAGTATTTTGAACATTAAGAAAGATTGTATCAGGATAATATTTATGATAATAAACACTAAAAGTTGGTACATCAAAGTCATCTAACCTAAACCAGTTATCTCCGCCATCAGTTGTCTTATATAATCCATTTTCACTTGCGAGGAAACCTTCAAATTTATTTCTTGGGTTAAAATCAAAACTTCTTGGTATTGGTTCAATTTTCGTTGGCTCAATATCAAAGTTAGGAGTATACCAATTTACACCACTATCATTTGTTTTAATAATTCCTCTGTTAAACAGACCAGCCACCAAAAAATTTGGATTATCCTTATCCACTATTAAATTTGATGGGTAGGAAAGAGCAAGATTTGAAATACTCCAATTTTCACCACCATCATCAGAATTGAAAATGCCTTTCCTAAATAAACCTCCAGTATAAACCACATCAGGATTTTTTAGGCTAATATCAATGCTATATACAGGAGGTAAACAACCAATCTCAGATTCGCAAGGACCAACTATATTATTTATTTCTTCCAACAAAGTCCAATTCTTACCACCATCAAATGATTTATGTAATCCCCCAATAGTGCCAAGGTAGTATAATTTATTTGAAAGATAGACAACATTTGTATCTACTTGATTCAATTTAAATGTCGAAATATCATCTTGGAAAATCAAATTGGTACTATTACCGGAATTTGTGGATTTATATAAATAATTATCTGCTTGAATGTATATTACACTAGTATCTAAT
>CAYXXW010000269.1:0-4390 GCA_964469115.1 uncultured Melioribacteraceae bacterium | reverse complement strand
TTTTTGCACCATCTCTTTTTATTGGAGCAATGCTTGGCGCTTTAGTAGGAACTCAAGCTCAAACTATTTTTCCGGGTGAGGTGGCTGAAGTTGGTGCATATGCTTTAGTCGGAATGGGCGCTTTAGTATCAGCAACAACGCATGCGCCAATTACGGCAATCTTAATAATATTTGAGATGACAAATGATTACCGAATCATTCCTCCGCTTATGTTGGCTTGTATTGTAAGTGTACTTCTTGCAACATTCTTAAAAAAAGAATCTATGTACACAATGAAACTTGTTCAAAAAGGCATTAATATTTTTGAAGGTCGTGATATTAATATTTTAAAGAGTCTTAAAATTAAAAAAACACTTAATACCAATACAGAAATAATAAAAGCTAATGCTCCGTTTTCTGAAATACTAAATAAGTTTATTGCTAGTGAACATGATGTTATTCTAGTTGTTGATCCAACAAATTCCTTAATTGGAACAATTACTTTAACCAGACTCAAAGAAATTTTTCTAAACAAAGAAATTGTTTCCGACTTTCTAATTGCGGCTGATTTAACAGATCCAAACATAGATGTACTTTATGAAGATGATAATCTTGACTTGGCTATGCACCAATTCGGCAAAAAGAATATTGATGAATTGCCCGTTGTAAAAAGTAAGACATCAAATCAAGTTATAGGTTCTGTTAGAAGGATGGACGTTATCAATGCTTACAATAAGGAAATTTTCAAACTCGATCTCTCCGGAGGCATGCATTCTATTCTTAAAGGCGTGCATGAGGAAAGAGATATAGAAGTTTCCGGTGGAGTAAGGCTTATGGAAGTTGAACCGCCTACCAAATGCTTTAATAGATCAATTAAAGAATTGAATATTAGATCTCATTTTGGTTTAGAAATAATAATGATTAGAAACATGGAAGATTCTAAAGAGGGAATTAAAGATAGGCCGGGAATTCTTCCCTTTGCAGATTATGTGATTAAACCAGGTGACAGGCTTCTAGTTCTTGGAAAGATTGAAGATATAAATTACTTTAAAGGGGAAGGAAAAAAGAGGCTGTAACAACATCATCGTTCCGGCCGACACTTCTTTCTAAAATTCCAGAGGTGGGCAGATTTGTGCTATTAGCTGAAATTGATAGGTTTTTATCAGTTTCAGCCATAAAATAATAGCTTACCGATGTTGTTATTTCGATAGTGCTCGATTATACAATTCTAAGTATTCTTCTGCGGAATGCTTCCAAGAATAATCTTTATTCATTCCATTTGCTTGAATTTTTCGCCAAATCGGTTTATTATGGAAATCGTTAATTGCCCTAATAACTGATTGAAGTAAAGCATTTCCGGAATACTCGTAAAAAGTAAAACCGTTACCTGTATCTTGCCCGTATTGATTGAATTCATTCCAGTCTTGAACTGTATCAGCCAATCCTCCGGTTTTACGAACAACCGGAACAGTTCCATACTTAAGAGAGTAAATTTGATTTAATCCGCATGGTTCGTAATGAGATGGCATTAAAAAGATATCTGCTCCGGCTTCAATTTGGTGGGCAAGCTCTTCATTGTAGCCAAAATAAACACCAATTTTGTTGGGATAATGATTAGCAGCATTCTGAAACATCATTTCATATTCGGGGGATCCGCTGCCAAGTATTACAAACTGGGCATCTAATTTCAATAAGTCTCCCAATACATCTCCAATAATATCAAATCCCTTTTGAGCTACTAAACGTGAGACCAATCCAATTAATGGAGTTTCTGAATTAAATGGCATACTTAACTTTTCTAATAGGGCCTTTTTGTTTTTAAGTTTACCCGACATATCTTTTAATGTATAATTATATGGAATAGTAGAATCAGTTTCTGGATCCCAAACCGTATAATCTACTCCATTCACAATACCATAAAAGTCTGTATGTCGCAGCCATAAATACCCATCCATTCCGGAACCATATTCTGGCGTTAGTAATTCTTTCGCATAAGTATCACTTACAGTATTAATTACATCTGAATACAAAATTCCAGCTTTTAAAAAGTTCGAATCGCCTTCGTGAACCAAGAGTCCAAAATTTTCATAAAGATCTGCTGGTAATTCGGCTCTCTTATAAGAGTCTAATGAAAATCTGCCTTGATATCCAATATTGTGAAGAGTTAGAACTGTCTTGGTTTTATGGAATAAAGTATCCCATTTGTAATTTTCTTTGAGCAATACCGGAATTAGAGCAGTCTGCCAGTCATTTACATGCATAATATCAGGAGACCAACCCAATTTTTGCATTACATTGATTACAGCTTTAGAGAAAAGAATAAATCTTTCATCTTCATCCCAATCTTCAGTATAAATTTTCGGTCGATGAAAAAAAGGAGGATAATGAATAAAATAAACATCAACATTGGAATTTGGCAGTTTGCCATGAAACGCATGAACCGAATGCTCAAATCCTCCAGTCGAAATTTTCATTTCCCCAATCAGTGAGTCGTATTTATGCCCATATTCATATTCATTAATCTGATAGTATTTAGGCATGAATACTTTTACTTCATTACCAAGTTTAGCTAGTTCTTTTGGAAGTGCTCCAGCGACATCAGCTAATCCACCGGTTTTTGCAAATGGTATTATTTCACTTGATGCAAATGCTATTTTCATAGGTCTTTTTGAATTTTGATTTGACTTTAAAAATAGAAAAAATATTACACTTAATTCTAACTTTTGTCATTTTACTTTCACTCTAACATCAACAGCATAAAAATTAAGTTGATTATCCACAACAAGAGGATTTATATCGATTTCATCAATGTTTTCATTTTCAATTAATAGTTTTGCAACTGAACCAATTACACTTTTTAGTTTATCGACGTCAACGCTTGCCTCACCGCGCACACCTTTTAGTATTTTTCCAATTTTGGTTTCGCTAATCATTTCTTCAAGATCTGTATCATTTAAGTAAGCGGATTTAATCTTAGTATCGTCCCAAACCTCTACGTATTTCCCCCCGGTTCCAAACATTACTACCGGACCAAAGGAAGAATCTCTAAAACCGCCTATCAGTAGTTCATGCTTTGTTTTGATGTACGGTTGGATAAAAATCCCCTCTAAATTAAAGTTGTTTGCGGTAAATGAATTTTTTATTTCATTAACTGCACTCAGCAACTCATCTTTATTTGTTATATTCAACTTTACCGCATCTAACTCCGACTTATGCACAACATCTTTGCTCAACCCTTTTGCAACAAGTGGGAAATTAAAATCCTTGAAATTTTCTAATTGATCAACTTTAATAATTTGGCTATCAATAATTGGCAGATTATAGCTTCTGCAAATTTTCTCAACTTCGATTTGATTCAAAAACCATGTATTTTTGTTTATTGATTTTTCAGACCGATTTTTTAAGTCAATATCAATCTTAATATTTTTCTTATTCTCAAATAACAATATGTTAGATATAATTTCTGCAGGGTCTTCCGGGTTCTTAAAAATTGATTTCTTAGTTATAGAATCATTTTTATACTTACTCCAAAATTCCGGCAGCGGCATGCAGACTTGATAAATTGGTTTATCTGATTCAATGGAGTTAACAGATTCAATGACTTCAAATGCGCTTACCATTACAGGTTCAACAAAAATTGAAATCACAGCATCAACATTAACATCTTCCAAAACAATTTTATTTACCCTTTTATAAATATCCGCAGTTCCTCCGGGAAGCAGATCAATTGGGTTTTGCACACTCCCTTCCGGATGAACTATTTCTTTAAGCCTATTCTTTGTCAAGTCCGTTAAGCTTGCAAGCGCTAAACCCTTTTCTTCTAATTTATCAACAGCTAGAATTGCGGGTCCTCCGGCGTTAGTTATTACAGCCACTCGGTTGCTTTTGGGAATTGGGAAATCCTCAAAACCCTTTGCTGTATTAAACATTTCACTAAGTGTGCCCGGTCTAATAATCCCAAATTGATTAAAAAGTTCATTAATAATCTTTTCGTTATTACTTAATGCTCCGGTATGTGAAGATGCTGCCCGCATTCCACTTTCGGTTTTACCAGCTTTCAAAATAATAAGTGGTTTTTTATTCGCTGCAGATTTGTAAATACTTATTAACCCTAGTCCATCTTCAATGCTCTCAAGATAAAATGTAATTACTTTAATATTATCATCTTCAAGCCAAAATTTCAATAAGTCAATTTCAGAAACATCTGCTTTGTTTCCGACGCTAATAAAATGAGCAAATCTTATATCTGTTTCCCGCAATGAATTTAGTACCGCAGCGCCTAATGCCCCGCTTTGTGATAAGAATGCCAATCCGCCCTTAACCGGCTCTTCAGCAACAAATGTAGCATTGAGTTTAATTTCATCAAGAGTGTTTATTACGCCCATACAATTTGGCCCAACTAATCTAATGT
>CAYXXW010000268.1:0-4393 GCA_964469115.1 uncultured Melioribacteraceae bacterium | reverse complement strand
AGCATCAATTGCAAACCCAATTGCAAACCCATAAAGCATGTTAAAATCAGAATGTTCGATAATTATTTCTTTTAGATTACTTCCTATAATTTCTTCTTCAATTATCCCATTTTTTATTTTGAGATTTGTAGCCAAAGGAAATTTCCCAGTTTCGATAAGAGTTTTCATTTTTTGGATATTAATATTTGTGCCTAATTGTGTTTGAATGCTGCCAATAGATTTAGTTGGAAGAATGATGGCATGTTCGTAATCTGACTCACTAACTAGTGCACCTCCTAAAACAAACCCATAAAAGGCATATTCTTTTTTATTTATTGGTTCTTGGTAGTATTTTGTGCCGCTATATGATATGGTTGCTTTACCAACTGAAACTCTTTCCCCTATTTGGGGAATTAGTAAACTATCTTTTAATTCTTCCAATCTCTTTTCATATAAAGCTTTATATTCATCATAAGGCAATCTTTCAAAACCTAAAAACTCACCTTCAAGAACCTCATTTTGGAAGGTAATTACTTGAACAGTCTCATTTGATTCAATGATTGATAAATTTTGAGATTCACTATTAAATACTTCTTCATCAGCACTTGCATAAATACCAACACCTAATCCAATAAGACTGCATCCGATGAAGTTTAACGAGAATAATAATGTCGCTCCTAAAATAAGTCTACTTGTTTTCATTTTATTCCTCCCAAGCATTGTTTCGTGTTTGAATCTCATCAGCAAGATAGAGGCAATAACCATACTAGTTGTCATAGAAATGTCAAAGAACAGTAAAAACATACTCCAACAACTCAACAGACGCCCTCAAATCGTCCGTCCTGAGGTGGGCGTAGATTTGGGTGGTGGTAACGCTAGCGTGCCCTAGGAGCTTGCTGACGTGATAGATGGAGACTCCTTTCTGGACTAGACGTGATACGAATGTGTGGCGTAAAGAGTGGAAGTTGATGGATGGATTGATGTTTAGTCTCTTTACTTGTTTCTTAAATTTTTTAGAAATATGGTCTGGTTTAATGGCTCTTCTCTCATATTGAAATACGAGTAAATTTGTTTGACAACGATAGATTGAAAGTAATATTTTTTTAACTGCATTACTCATTGGCAGTATCCGTATTCTTTTTGACTTGGACAAAACCACTCTATTACTGATTACAATTTGTTCTGAATCAAAATCAATATCATCCCAAGTCAGATTTAGTATCTCCATTTGTCGCATACCAGTATAGTATGCAATTTCAATTATATCCCGAAACCATTTTTCATCAATGGAATCAAGAAGTATTTTGTATTCTTCCGATTTGATAAACTTTGGCTTCTTTTCAGGTATGCGATAATTTGGAATCTCACTAAAATGATTACAAAGGATGTACTTATTCTTTAATGCAAAGTTGAACGAACTCCTAAGGTATGCAAGATGTTTTTGAGCAGTGTAAACGGAAACTTTTCTCTTAAAAATTAAGTAATTCTGAATATTCTCTAAAGTAATCTCGTGTAAATCTGGATTACCCAAGTACTTTTGAAAATCTTTAAATATCCATTTTAATGATTCAGTTGTTTTTGGTCTATGAGTGGATTCACTATATCTGGAATATGAATAAACGAAAGATTTCAAATCAATAAAAGTATGTGCTCTTTTCTTTCTCTCTCGTAGCTCACTAGAAAACTCAAGGAGAAATTTGTGTGCTTCACTTTTAAGTTTACACTTAGTAGTAATTCTGGTTCTTTTACCAGATTCATTCTCATAAATAATATGATAGTATCCATTGGGTAGTTTTGTAAGGAACATTTTGAATTCTCCTTACAAGTACTTCTTAGAATGTTATTCGGATAGGTTGTCTAAAAACGAGTACTTTTTTGAGTACTCATTTTAGATTATTAACTACTTTTAGCAATTCATGGGAATCATAGGTAGGTCTAAAAAGTTGGTTTTTGAGTTGAAATCCAAAAGCAACCGAGCCAACTGGGGGATTCGAACCCCCGACCTGCTCATTACGAATGAGCTGCTCTGGCCAGCTGAGCTAAGTTGGCAGCAAATTACTTAGAAAATACTATTTACCTTTTTTCTTATGTCTATTCTTTCTTAATCTTTTCTTTCTTTTGTGCGTTGCCATTTTATGACGTTTTCGTTTTTTACCGCAAGGCATATAAACACTCCTAATTATTTGATTTTAATAATTCATCAGCTTTTTGACCAATATTCGTCGTTGGGTTAATGTCTCTTGCAATTTCCCACCACTTTCTTGCTTCAGTCGGATTGTTGTTTGCAAGATTAACAATACCCAAATTAAAATTTGCAATTTGATGCTTCGGATTCTTTTCCAAAGCACTTTTTATAACTTGTATCGCTCTATCATAATTCTTTAATTCAAAATAACAAACTCCCAGATCTACCATCACATCAACATTGTCCGGATGAGTTTTCAAATATGTCTGATACTTTTCTACTGCTCTCTGATAAAATCCATTATCGTTAAGCAAATGTCCTAATTGTAAAAGAGCTTCGTGATTTCCGGGATTATTTTTAACAGTTCCCTCTAGTTTGTTAATTTCATTAATTTTATTGAGATCAACAGAAGAGCCTATTGTGTTTGTGTTATTACTGTGAGTATGCTCATTTGCAGCTACAACTCCGCTATCAAAAATGCCGGAAGAAATTAGTATAAAAGCACCAAATACAACAAAAACAGTTACAATACTTAGTAACTGAAAGTTGGATATATTTTTAGTTTGTTTTTTACTCATGTATTCCTTTCTGAAAACAAAAAAGCATTAATCTTCATTTTCCAAACTTTTCATTCCCCTATCAACAGCCGATTTGAAATCTTTTGAAAATTTGAAAACCGGCACATAATGTTCAGGAACGAAAACTTTTTCACCGGTACGTGGATTTCTGGCATAACGAGCATTTTTCTTTTTTGTTTTATAACTGCCAAAGCCTCTTATTTCGATGCCATTGCCTTCTCTAAGGGATAGAATTACTGTGTTAAGAAATCCCTCTATTATTGCCTCAGTTTCCAATTTTGTTAAACCAGTCCCAGATGCAACTTTTTCTACAATGTCAGCTTTAGTCATTTTTAACCTTCCAATTTTTATTTTACCCAATCAAGCTTTGAAAGATATGAAAGATTTTTAATTAAATCAAACGGATTAATTTCTATAAATTATGACAAAACAAATAGTTAGAGTTTTTTTTACAACTCGAAATTTAAGAGATTTGACTTTCCGCATATTCCAGAATTGGTTTTAGTAATTCTTGTTCTTCTAAATTTAGATTACTAATATTAGAGAGGCGATATTTGGCCGAGTTATATTGTCCTTTTTCAAAACTCAATAGTGCATTAATTATTTGGGTATTCTTCTTATTTTCATCGTCAAATTGATAATCGCTTAATTTATGCATGCTATCAATTTTATCATTTTCAAACTGTAAAACGTTTTTAATCAAGTAAACGGATTCATCATATTCATTTTTCTCAATAAAATGATCAATATTTGTTTCTGCATCTACCGTTTTATTTAACAATAAATCAATTTTTGAGGAAAGTAAGAAATATTCTTTATTTCTATTTTTTTCATCAATATTAGAAAGTTCTTCTGCTGCTTCATTAATTTTATTTAGACTAAGCAACGAATGTGCTTTATATACTCTGACTTTATTATCTTCTGAATCTAGTTTCAAATATTCATCAAATTGCTTTATAGCTTCTTCGTAGTTCCTTTCCCAAAACTCAATTATGCCTTTTTTAAGAATTGCTTCCTTAAAATCGGGTTTTAATTTAATTGCTTCATCAAGTTGCAACATTGCATTACCATTGTTGCCTGTTCTGAGTTCAAGAAGTGCTGATTTATAATAATTCTGATAGTTATCCTTTTCTTTTTCAATTAACTCTTTAAGATCATGTTTTGCATCATCAAAATCTCTTAAGATAATTTTTAAATCAATAATTGATCCAAGAAGAGCCGTATCATTTTTGTCCAATTCATACGAATCCACTAAATCATTTAATGCTTCATGATAATTTTCTGCGCTCAAATTAAATTCTGATCTTAAAAGTATATAGCTTTTATTTTGGGGATCTAAAGCTGTTGCATTTTTTATACTTTCTAAGCCATCAATCAAATCACCTATTTTTAATTGCAGTTTTGCTCTATTAAAATAGTAAATAGCATTTGATGGCTGCAATCTTAATGCATAGTCAAAATCATCTATAGCTTCTTCATAATTTAGAAGTTGAACGTTTATTAGTCCGCGTAAATTAAAAATATATCCATCAAGTGAATCTAGTTCTATCGCGTGATCAATATTATTTAATGCACTTATAAAATTATTCTGTTCGAATAAAATTAGACTGCGTAGATAAAAAAGACTACTATCTTGGCATTCATATGATAA
>CAYXXW010000267.1:0-4405 GCA_964469115.1 uncultured Melioribacteraceae bacterium | reverse complement strand
TACAGATGAAGCTTCTAATGCTTCTTTGGCTTATCGATTTGGCAAAAATTATGACCGTGATTTTAGCTTGACTGAGTTCATATCTAACTTTAAAGTTCTCAATAGGTTATTTGTTAATTATGAACTGAACTACCTCGAATTCTCACCCGATCCGGACCAAGAATCGACACTTCTCAACATTTTAGGTTTTGATTATTATTTTACAAACGATCTTTGGATTCGAATTTTTGCTCAAAATAATAGTAGTACAGACAAATTTTATTTTTATAGCTTGTTCGGATGGAGATTTAAGCCTCCCTTCGGAGCGGTTTATCTAATAATTAACACAGACAACTATTACGATTTTGAACAAAACTCGAAATATTATTCAAAAATCTTCTTCGTAAAATTGACTTATCCTATTTCGGTCTTATAGTTAGCGCTATGTTGATTTTAAATTATGAGTTCTAATAGGCTTAATCTCAGGCGAAATTTGTATTTAAAAAAAATTATATTTTATTTGTTTTCAGTTCTACTTCAATCTTTTTATTAATAAATTCATAGAGAAAGATTTGCAAATATTTATCAAAAAACTCGAAAAAGGAGGATTTAATTGTTCATTCTAAAAATTACAGCTAGTTTGTTTATTCTAGGCTTTTTTACATTTAACCAAGCCTCTTATAACAATAATATACATACTATAAGCGATTCGTCTGAAAATTCTCAAATTTCAATCGTTATTGGCAAAAATATACCAATGCAGTTTTTTGGAGCTTCCAAAATTGAAGCGGCTCTCCAAAGTTTGAGTTTAACGCCTCATATTGTAGATAAATCAGATGCATCCGGTAAAGAGAAAATTAAGCTCAACTTGATCAGTTCAACTGAGGATACTGAAATCAAGAAAGAAGGATTTATTATAAGTAAATCTGATGATGGATATATCGTATCTGCAATAGACAATTCCGGTGCTATGTATGGTCTAATGGATCTCGCGGAGCAAATACAGATGCAGAAAGGACTTAAGGGAGTTGAAGAAAAATTAGTAAATCCACGTTTCCCATTCCGCGCCATAAAGTATAATTTACCTTGGCACTCATACCGGGAAAATGAGTCACTGCAGGCAAATAATGAACTGAGTAAAGACCTTAACATGTGGAGGGCTTTTCTCGACATGATGGCTGAGGAAAGGCTGAATGCTATTACCTTGTGGGGTCTGCACCCGTTTCCTTATCTTATAAAAGCTAAAAACTTCCCAAAAGCAACGCCATTTTCTGATGAAGAATTAGCAGAGTGGAAGGATTTTTGGACTTCACTCTTTAAAATGGCAAAAGAAAGGGGTATTGAAACTTACTTAGTTAACTGGAATATTATTGTATCTGAAAGTTTTCGTGAAAATTATGGAGAAGGCAATTCTGGATTATGGGCCGATGGATATACTTCGCCTCAGATTGAAAAATACACCAGAGAATCTGTCACCCAGGTTATTAACGAATATCCAGACTTAACAGGACTCGGTATTACAATGGGAGAAGCCATGCAGGGCTGGACCGGCGAACAGGAAACGGAATGGATGGACAAAACTTTTTTTTCTGGAATAAGAGCTGCTGATCGTAAGGTTAGGTTCATCTACCGCGCGGCTCTTGACGGGGATCATAATCCACATCGTGACGCCATAGATAATTCCGGTCTTGATACTCCTGAAAATCCCGTTATTGTTGAGCTCAAGTTTAATTGGTCTCACGCACACTCTACACCTACTTTGGTTAAAGCACATGGGGGCGGTACAGGTAAAGAATATTGGACTAACCCAGCACCCAGTCATCATAAGATGGCTTGGATGATGAGAAATGAGGATTTCTTCAGGTTACGTTGGGGTGATCCGGATTTTATAAGAAAACATATTCAAATTAATGGACAAGATTATGTTGGAGGTTATTTCATTGGATCAGAATGTTATATACCTGCCAAAGATATTTATCACAAGCAGGGTCATAGCCATGTAAATTGGAAATATGCATTTGAAAGACAGTGGCTATATTATAAACAATGGGGAAGGCTTTTATATAATCCTTGCACCAGTGATGCTATTTTCGCCAATGCTTTTAATCAAAGGTTTTCTGGAAACACTGGTAAAGATATGATTAAAGCATACAAATTATCAACCCGGACTACACAGCGAATAGCAAGCTTTTTTGAGTTCACATGGGACCACTCATTTTACACAGAAGGGTTTATAGGCAATAAACGTGAATTCATAAAAATTGATGAAATGATTGAGGCAAAACCAATAGAACCAAATTTTGTCAGTATTAAGGAATATGGTGATGGGAGCAAGTATTTTGGCTCTAAGTTAACACCTATACAACAGGCTTCTGTTCTTGAAAAAGACAATAAGCAAGCATTAGAAATTGTGATGGGCATCAGTACATCTAATGAGACACTAAAATGCGAAATCGACGATGTTAAAGCTTGGGCCCATCTGGGACTTTATTTTGCCAAAAAGATCCGTGCAGCAGTTGCTTTGAATCAAAATAAAAAAAGTGAAGCGGTGCGATTTATAACAGAATGTCAACAGCATTGGAAAGATCTGGTTGAAGTGACCGATAAGCATATTCAAGCAAGTCATTTAGCTATCTTTAAAGAACCAAGAGATTTTCATTGGAAATATTTCCAGGGTGAAGTGGATGCTGAAGTCGATTGGGTAAAAAAACAATAAGCTGAGCCGTATGAAGGATAAATAAGATTCTGAATTCATAAATGATCATTACTGAGCAAAATAGACAGTGAACATATTGCAAGCAGAATCTATTACTAGGGACTTGAAGTTTGGGAATACAACAAAACTAAGAAGATGCTGATGGTGCATTGATACAATTTGGAAAATAGGGGTTAATTGAATAAATTTGTATCAAATAGCTAATACTAAAAAAAGTTGCTCATGTCTGTGAATACAAAGAATATCAAAATAAATGAAAGGAGTGATCAATGAAAGAATTGAACATGTTCCGAGATGTCCATAATCGACGCGATTTTATCAAAATCTCTGCTATGCTCACGGCTTCGCTTATGACGCCGGGCTTCAGTTATGGGAATAAAGACAAGTGGAGCAATGTACTTCCGACTCGAAAGCTGGGCAAGACCAACATTAATGCTACAATGTTTACAATGGGCACAGGCTCCTCAGGGGTCGATTATGATAAGGCAGAAACAGTTATTGAAGCTGCTATTCAAAGTGGATGTCGTTTCATTGATACTGCAAGAGCTTACGGACAAGGTGAACGTGAAAGACAATTAGGTCCAATCCTTACACCATATCGAAAAGAAATTATTCTTCTTTCGAAAACATATGCGAAAAATGCTGAAGAATTAAATCAAGACCTTGAATCTTCATTGGAAGCTTTAAAGACCGACTATATCGACATCTATCTAATGCACGCAATTAAATCAGCTGAGGATGTAGATAATAGGCTGAATGGCGGAGTCCTTGAAGCTATGTTAGAGGCTCGGGAACAAGGTCTTATTAAACATATTGGTTTCAGCGGTCATTATGATCCTGGTGCAAATAATTATTTTTTGAATAAAAACTTAGCAGAAATTGAAGTCATGATGTGTCCCGTAAATCCTGTTGATCCTCTGCGAGAAAGCTTTGTAGTCAATGTGTTACCAAATGCGGTTGCGAAAAATGTCGGTGTCATTGGAATGAAAATATTCGGAGGCGGTGGATTAACTGGCCAGCCAATTAGGTGGGGCGAGGGACGCGGGCAAGAACGGGAATCTGTAATCCCGGAGATTCTTAGCGTGAAAGATGCTCTGCATTTTGCTTGGTCGCTACCAATTAGTACTACAACACTTGGATGCTCGAGCGTCAAGGAAATTAAAACGGATATTGCTCATCTTCAAAGTTTTGCAGGGATGAGTGAATCGAAACGGAAAGAATTGACCAAGAAATTGAAAGAGGTGGCGTCTCGGAATATTTTAGAGCATTATAAAATGCAATAGTCAAGGGAACTCCTCCCAAGTGTGTTAAAGCAGTAAACAATATGAAAACGGAACCTACTAAAATAGAGTGATAACCGACGATTATTCCAAAACTATGAAGATGTTGTTGTTGGAATAGTATAGTATGTCACACCACTATACTTGAATATAATACTTTAAAGTATTATTTTAAAAGTTTACACAGACAAAATACTTTTATTACTTTTTATATTCTTAAAAAACGTTTTACCCGAACTTTTAATCAATAGTATAGATTAAATATTGTATCATCAAATTCGATCATAAATAAAATATAATTTTAGAATTTGCGTTATTCGAATCATCCATTTTATAACACATTAAAGGCTTTGACATGAAAAGGATAAGTAAGACATTTTACAAGATTGCATTTATATTAGTTGGTTTGGGTTCAATGATGTGGTTTTTA
>CAYXXW010000266.1:0-4406 GCA_964469115.1 uncultured Melioribacteraceae bacterium | reverse complement strand
CCAAGAATATAATCAGCAATCATTATAGAATTTATATGAATTTTAATAAAGTATTTAAATCTATATATTTAATTTGAAAAATCAACACTAGAAGGGAATTATTTTGTAATTTTGGGCACTTATTATTGCGGAATTTTTAATGTACGAGATAGAAAGAGAAGAGTTAGTAAATTCAATTAGGAAAAAGGGCATTAGAGATGAAAGAATTCTTAATGCAATTTTAAATGTACCTCGCCATGAATACGTTCAAAAAATTATGGAAGCTCATGCATATAAAGATGTTGCGCTACCAATTGGTTACGGACAAACAATATCCCAGCCCTACACTGTTGCAATAATGACGGAAGCACTAGAGCTCAAAGTAAATGATAAAGTGTTGGAGATAGGAACGGGTTCAGGTTATCAAGCATCAATATTAAACGAATTGGGTGTACAGGTTTTTAGTATTGAGCGTAATGAAGATATTTACAGAAGGGTTCAAAAATTTTTTGATGAAAAAAGTTTAAGAATTCATTGCAGATGCAGTGATGGTACAATTGGTTGGAGTGAATTTGCACCTTACGATGGAATTATTGTTACAGCCGGCAGCCCGGTAGTTCCGGAAAATTTGAAGAAGCAGTTGCAGGTTGGGGGCAGACTTGTAATTCCTGTAGGTGATAGAAGTAATCAGACTTTAAATATTCTTCACAAAATTGATGAAGATGAGTTTAATATACGAGAAATTTCGAGTTTTGCATTTGTCCCACTAATTGGTAGAGAAGGTTGGAAACAAAAATAATTGTTATTGTTGGTCCAACTTGCAGCGGTAAAACTAAATTAAGTCTTAATTTGGCTCAAAAGTTAGATTCGGAAATTATCTCAGCAGACAGCCGCCAAATTTATAAATATTTGGATGTCGGAACGGCTAAACCTATTAGTGAAGAATTAAAATCGGTTAAACATAATCTTATCGATTTCCTTGATCCCAAAGAAGAATATAACGTGAGTAAATTTGAGAAAGATGCCTTGAAAGAAATTTCTCGAATATTAAATAATAAAATGATGCCGATAGTTGTTGGCGGTTCAGGTTTATATATTAAAGCAATTATTGATGGAATTTTTGATACAGTTGATACTGATGAGGAGATAAGACAAAATTTAATGGATGAACGGAAAAAATTCGGTAATGAATACATTTATGAAAAGTTAAAACAAAATGACCCAAAAACTGCTTCAACACTTTTACCGCAAAATTGGAAAAGAATAATAAGAGCTTTAGAAGTTTATTTTATTACCGGAATCCCGATTTGGAAACATCAAGAGGAATATAAAAGGGAAGCAGATTTTACATTTTTACAATTCGGACTGAATTGGGAACGCGAAGTTTTATATTCCAATATTGAAAATCGTGTTGATGAAATGATGGAGTTGGGGCTTGTAAATGAAGTTAAATCAATACTTGAAATGGGATATTCAAAGGAACTTAATGCGCTAAATACTGTAGGTTATAGAGAAATCATTGAATATTTTGAAGGAAAGGTTTCTATGGAACGGGCAGTTGAATTAATTAAACGAAACACAAGAAGATATGCGAAACGTCAGTTAACTTGGTTCAGAAAGGATGAAAGAGTTAAATGGTTTGATGTTAATTCTGTAAAAGATCTTGAAAATAGTAGCTCAGATATTTGGAACAAAATAAACTAATTTGTAGAATACTTAATCTTTGAATATATTCTAAATGAAAACTTTTCAAATTAACTAAAGAATAGAATGAAAGAAAAAATTAAAATTGCATCGGGACAAGGATTTTGGGGTGACCTAATTGATGCACCTTATGATCAAGTAACAAAGGGAGATATTGATTATCTAGTTATGGATTATTTGGCAGAAGTTACAATGTCGATTCTTCAGAAACAGAAAAATAAAAATCCGGAGTTTGGTTATGCGAGAGATATTCCAAAATTGATGGAGAGAATTCTGCCTATTTGTAAAGAAAAAGGAATCAAAGTAATTACCAATGGCGGAGGTGTTAATCCTTCTGGCTGTGCTGCAGCAATTTTAAAAGTAGCAGAAAAATTAAATGTTAAAGGGGTGAAAATTGCAGTAGTAGATGGTGATAATATTAAAGACAGGCTCGATGAACTATTAGCAAAGGGTGAAGAGTTAAAAAATATGGAAACCGGTGAATCGATAGTAACAGTGAAAGATAAACTTTTAAGCGCAAATGTTTATCTGGGAGCAGCTCCAATTGTAGAGGCCCTCAGAAAAGATGCAGACATAGTAATTACCGGAAGAACAACCGATACCGGATTGACACTTGCTCCAATGATCTATGAATTTAATTGGTCGATGGAAAACTATGATCTAATGTCAGCTGGAACTGTTGCAGGCCATATTTTGGAATGCGGCGGCCAAGCTTCCGGAGGTAACTTTCTGGGGGATTGGAAATCAATTGAACTTGCAAATATTGGATTCCCAATTGCTGAGGCTTATCCCAACGGCGAAGTAATAATTACGAAGCACGAAAATTTAGAGGGAAAAGTTTCCCTTGAAACTGTTTCTGAACAATTAGTGTATGAAATAGGAGACCCTAAAAATTATATTACTCCCGATTGTATTGCAGATTTTACATCAATCAAATTAGAAGAATTAGGTGAAAACAGAGTTAAGGTTTACAATGTGAAAGGAGAAGCCGAAACCGAGACCTACAAAGTCTCTTGTTCTTATGATGACGGCTTCTCTGCTTCTGCAAGCCTAACTTACTCATGGCCCGAAGCTTTAACTAAAGCAAAGGCTGCTGATAAAATATTGAGAAAGCGACTTGAAAATCTGGGATTAGTATTTGATGAAATTAACACTGAATTTTTGGGTTACAATTCTTGTCACGGACCTCTGGCAAAAAAGCTAAATGAAGACGATATAAATGAAATTGTTTTGCGCGTTTCGGTCCGTTCACATGATTTTAATTCTGTAAATAGATTTGGGCAGGAAATTGCTCCTTTAATTTTAACCGGTCCGCCAAGTGTTACCGGTTTTGCAGGCGGCAGACCAAAGCCTAGTGACGTTGTTGCGTATTGGCCGGCATTAGTCAAAAAAGAATTTATTAAACCCGAAGTAAAAATTTTGGAAATTTAAAATGAAAGTAAGATTATTAGATATTGCACACGGCAGAAGCGGTGATAAAGGTGATGCTGCAAATATTGGTATTATTGCCTATGATGACAATGGCTATAAAATTTTAAAGGAGCATCTAACCGAGGAAAGAGTTAAGAAACATTTTCAAGGAATTTGTATGGGGAATGTTGAGCGTTACGAATTACCAAATATCAGAGCGTTAAACTTTCTTCTTCATAACACATTGGGCGGGGGAGGAACTGTTTCACTTAAGCACGACGCTCAAGGGAAAACTCTTGCTGCAGCTTTGCTTAGAATGGAAATAGAGATTTAATTTGTTAATAAGCATTAAATAATTTTGTTTTAGAAAATTGTCAAGCCGGTTTGTCTACCAACAAATGTAGATCTCACATTTTTATGATCGGCATCTATAATTTTTATAAGGAGTTATCATGTTCGAGGAACAAATAAAACAAATAAGTGAACAAAAAGAAAAGCTAAGTAAATTACGAGGTTATCTTTGACATCGATAAAAAGTTAGGGAAAATCTCAGTATTAAAAAAGGAAACTGAAGCTGAAGGATTTTGGAATGATCAGAATAATGCGCAAGAAATACATCAAAAAATAAAAAAGTTAGAAGTTTGGGTTAATCTTTTTGAAGTGGTAAATGATAAGCATAAGAATCTGGAAGAATTTGCTGAACTTGCGGAAGTTGAAAATGATGAATCACTCGTTGCAGAAATAGATAAAGAGTGCAGTGAACTTCAGGAAAGTATCGATGATCTTGAATTTAAAAGTATGCTCAGCGGTCACGATGACGATAAAAATTGCATTATGACTATTCATTCCGGTGCGGGAGGAACAGAAGCACAAGATTGGGCTGATATGCTTTTAAGAATGTACATTAGATGGTGTGAACAAAATGATCTAAAAGCTACATTAATAGATATCCTCGATGGAGACGGTGCGGGAATTAAAAGTGCTGTTTTAGAAATTGCCGGTGAGTTTGCCTACGGTTATGCCAAAGCAGAAAACGGTGTTCACAGGTTAGTAAGAATTTCTCCATTCGATTCCAATAAAAGAAGACATACTTCGTTTGCCTCAGTTTTTGTTATTCCCGAAGTTGATGATTCAATTGAGATTGATATAAATCTTGCTGATTTAAGAATTGATACATACCGCGCTGGTGGAAAGGGCGGACAAAATGTAAACAAAGTTGAAACAGCGGTTAGAATTACTCATATCCCAACCAAAACAGTTGCAGCGTGTCAATCGGAGAGGTCGCAGTCTAGTAATAAAGTTAATGCAATGAA
>CAYXXW010000265.1:0-4431 GCA_964469115.1 uncultured Melioribacteraceae bacterium | reverse complement strand
TCCCTCTGCTTCAAGATTATCTGCATATTCAAAATTATATTTTAGCTGAACTTGCAAAATCTTTTTCATTTGTTCAAGCTATAAGAGATTTTTTAGATTCACTTGATAAACTTGTTGCTGAATCGTATTTACAAATTTTAACTGCAAATAACCTTATAGAATACATTCTTGTAATTTTTACTGTTTCCATAACTCCGGCAATATGTGAAGAATTTTTCTTTCGTGGTTTTGTTCAAAAGAGTTTTGAGTTTAAACAGAAACCTTTTACTGCAATTTTACTCACGAGTTTATTTTTTGGTTTTTACCATTTTAACCCATATGGTTTGCTTCCATTAATTGCTTTAGGAATGTATTTAGGTTATTCAGTTTATAAGAGTGATTCTATTATTATTCCAATTATTTTGCATTTTCTAAACAACTTTATAGCAATAATTGCATTTTTTGTTTTTGGTGAAGAAGAATTAATGCAGTCTAATTTTGTGGATATAGAAAATATTAGTACGCACGTAATTAGCTTTACTTTATTACTTGTTCTTTTTGCTGGATTTCTTATTTTTATCAGTAGAAACTATTCAAAAATTATTAACTCGGAGGCACAAAATGATTTGTCCAAAATGTGAAGCAGAATATGTAGATGGAATAACCATCTGCACAGATTGTGACGTTGAGCTTGTCACAAGGGAAGATTTTGAACTTAATTTAATTCATCATGAAGACTGGACAACAATTTATTCGACTGATGCTATGTACGAAGTTGAAATGATTAAAGCCAATCTGGATGGTGCAGAAATTGAATCGGTTATTCTTTCCCAAAAAGATAAGAATTTCCCGGGATCAGGCGATCTTTCAATTATAAAGCTTCTAGTAAAAAAAGAAGATGCGGATGATGCCAAAAAAATAATTGCTGATATTAATAAAGAAAAAGATAATTAATGGCTTTAGGCAACACAACGACTAGAATAATTGTTTCCATTATAGCAATTCCCTTAATTATTGGTGCTTCGTTACTTGGTGGAATTCCATTTTTGATCTTTACTTTAGGGATTGCACTAATTTCTTTTTGGGAATTCAGTGAAATGGTTAAGAAGAAAGAAGCATACCCAAATTTTATTTTGGGAGCTTTTGTTATTTCACTGATTATTCTAAACGTTTATTTTAAGTTTATTGAATTATACGTTCTTGTTTTATGTGCTGCTATTATTATTCTTATTACAGAGTTGTTTAGAAATAAAGTTTCAGCAACCATTAATATTGGTGTTACTCTATTAGGTATTTTTTATTTAGGATTATTTTCATCATCAATATTGCTCATTAGAGAAATCTTCTCACAATCTGAATTGATCTATTCAGAGGGGGGCTATTTAATAATCTCAATAATGATTGCAATTTGGATTTGTGATTCAGCAGCATTTTTTATCGGCAGTGCAATTGGCAAGCACAAACTTTTCCCGCGAGTTAGTCCAAATAAGTCTTGGGAAGGAGCAATTGCAGGATTTGTTTTTGCCGTAATATCAATGATAGCATCTAAGGCGCTATTTTTGGATGTACTCACTTTAACTGATGCAATAATCATTGGAACAATCGTTGGCAGTATTGGTCAAATAGGTGATTTGGTAGAAAGTCTAGTGAAAAGAGATGCTGGTGTTAAAGATTCCTCTTCAATAATACCCGGTCATGGGGGAATTTTTGATAGATTTGATTCCCTTTTATTTACTGCTCCGGCTGTTTATATTTATCTTCATTTTACTGTTTCAATCTAGTGATATTTAGGAAAATTTAATGTATAGATTTGCTATTATTATTCTTGTATTGTGTTCAGTTTCTTTGTCTGGTCAGACTGAAAAAAAATTAAGTAAGGAAAGATTTAATTTTTTGATAGATAGTTTATTAACCCAGAAAAGTCAATTGCTTACGGAAAAAGAAAGTCTACTAGCTGAAATTGACAGTTTAAAAAATCGATTGGTTGAAATTGAGGATGAGTGCAAATCAGCACGAATAAAACAACTTATTCGAAAATATGGAAGTAAAGTTGGAAAGCAAATTGTAAATGGGCAAGTCTGGAAAGGTATGACAGAAAAAATGCTTGAAGATAGTTGGGGTAAGCCGGATAGAATTACTAAGAATAAAGAAAAATGGGGATTATTTACACAGTGGCATTATGGTGATATAACTTACTTTTTTAGAGACGGAATTATGACTGACTGGGAAGAAAATAAATGATGATGGAAAAGTTGAAATATCACCACTTGGGTATTCCTACAAATGAAATAAAAGAGAATGAAGTATATCTTGAGAAATTCAAAATGTTTGTTTCCGGCTATGATGAAAGTGATTATAAAATTGAATGGATGAGAATTTTACCGGAAAGTGAATTGCCGGAGATAGTAAAACGTATTCCGCACATAGCATTTGAAGTTGAAAATTTAGACAAAAGTATAATTGGTAAAAATTTAATTATTGAACCAAATTATCCTTCTCCCGAATATAGGGTAGCATTCATTGAGGAAAATGGAGCTCCCATTGAATTTTTAGAAAAAGTTAAATAGCAAACTTTAATTATTTTATAGGTGAACAAATGAAAAACAAATTTATACTTATACTATTATTGGCTGTTTCTGTATTTACAAATTCATGCAGTACTGTTCCAGTTACCGGAAGAAATCAGCTTAGTATAATCCCGGCATCCCAACTAATGTCAATGAGTTTTCAGCAGTATGATCAATTTTTAACTGAAAACAAAGTATTAAAGAATACATCACAATCAGTACAAATAAAAAGAATAGGCGCAAAAATTCAAGGAGCTGTTGAGAAGTACTTTAAAGAAACAAATATGTCGGATCATCTTGATGGTTATTCATGGGAGTTTAATCTAGTTGAAAGCGAACAAGTAAATGCTTGGTGTATGCCGGGCGGGAAAGTAGTTTTTTATACAGGTATTTTACCAATTTGTAAAGATGATGCAGGTATTGCAACTGTTATGGGTCATGAGATAGCTCACGCAATTGCCGAGCATGGTGGTGAAAGAATGAGTCAAAGCCTGATTTTGCAATTAGGCGGTATGGGGCTGCAAGCAGCATTACAAAATGAGCCTGCTCTCACCCAGCAATTAGCAATGACAGCTTTTGGTATTGGATCTCAAGTTGGTGTAATGTTGCCCTTTAGCCGTTTACACGAAAGTGAAGCAGATCATATGGGTTTGATTTTTATGGCTATGGCTGGTTATAACCCAAATGAATCAGTTTCATTTTGGCAGAGAATGGCTGCTCAAAAGGGTGGGGATACACCTCCGGAGTTTTTAAGCACTCATCCATCAGATCAGACAAGAATAAATGATTTGAAAAAACTGATTCCAGAAGCAATGCAGTATTACAAAAAGTAGGTTTATACCTTAAATGAGATTTTTTGGCGTACTATTTTTTTTTTCGATTGTGTCATATTTTGCTCAATCTGTTTATCCGCCCGAATTTGGGGAAAGAATAAATATGGGTGAGATTAAAAATGATAAAATTGATGAAGCTTCAGGACTGGCTGCAAGTTTAAAAAACCGCGGTGTTCTTTGGACACATAATGATTCAGGTAATGAGAATAGAATTTTTGCGTTAGATTCCAATGGAAATAATTTAGGTGAGTATTTTTTAGATGGAATAACAAATAGGGATTGGGAAGATATTGCTTTAGGTGCAGGTCCAGACGATTCAAAATCTTATCTCTACATTGGAGATATTGGAGATAATAATTCTGAGTATTCGGTGAAGTACATTTACCGGATTGAAGAACCAAGTGTAAATGTTGGTCAGCAGCCGGTCGTTAAAATTATTACTGATATAGATGTTATCTCTTTTACATATCCTGATGGTGAAAGAGATGCAGAATCGCTAATGATTGATCCGGTTACGAGAGATTTATATATAATTAGTAAACGTGATTCAAAAGTGAGACTCTATAGACTAGCTTATCCACAATCAACCGAAAGTGAATTAGAAGCTGAAATTTCGACCGAGCTTACACTTCCAAATGATCCGGAAGACAATACTCCATTTAACTATATAACATCAGGTGATATTTCTTTTGATGGAAGAGAAATAATAATAAAATCTTACTCAAATATTTATTATTGGTATAGAGATGTTGGGGAAACAATTTCATCTGCTATGAGTTCAAATGACCCAATTATCTTACCATTCGTTAATTCTTTTGATGAAATACAAGGTGAAGCAATATGTTGGAAACCTTATGATGATAGGGGATATTTCACCTTAAGTGAAGAAAAAGTTAATTATAATGGATCAGAATTTAATTTTCCGGCACAGCTCTATTATTATCCAAGAACATCACCAATTACTAAAGTAGAAAATACCGAACTAGAAAATCAATTTGAACTATTTCAAAATTATCCTAATCCATTTAATCCAACTACAACAATTGATTATA
>CAYXXW010000264.1:0-4459 GCA_964469115.1 uncultured Melioribacteraceae bacterium | reverse complement strand
TCAGTTGTAATTCCATCAATTCCCCAAGAAACCAATTCTTTTGCCTTTTTAGGATCATTTACGGTCCAAACGTATAAAAGCAGTTCGGCAGATTTTATTTTTTGAGCAAACTCTTTGGTTAATATTTTACCTGCCCAAACATTTAAGCCATCAAGATTTGCATACTTAGCTTTGGAAATTAGTTTTTCAACTGAGGAACTTCTTAATTTAGTGTATGCATTATAATCGAGATCAGCAAGAAATAGGACTTTATGGTTAGGAAGAATTCTTTTTGCCTCTGCAACGACTCCATAATTAAATGAAATGATTTCTATTTGATCATTTTTTAAACCGGAGTTTTCAACATTTTTTTTTAGATAAGGTATTGTTTTAATGTCTGATTTTACTTCTATTATTAATTTTCTGCCGGTTGGAACGGTTTCTAAAACTTCTTTTAGAGTGGGAATTTGCTCACCAGTATATTTATCACTTTTCCATGACCCAACATCCAATTCCTTTAATTGCACAAGTGTTTGACTCTTAACTTTTTTGTTTCTCCCACCTATTCTTTTTGTTTTTGCATCGTGAATAACAACAACATGATTATCTCTACTTATGTGAACATCAACTTCAACTGCTTCAGCGCCTCTTTCCCAAGCGAGGTTAACGGAAGCTAGTGTGTTCTCCGGTGCATCGAAAGATTCACCTCTATGTGCAATTATGAGTAATTTCATTTACTATCTTAATTGTGATTTAAAGTATAACAATTAACATACAACAAATGTAATTTCTAATCATAAGTTAAAATATCTTGCTATAAGAATAAACTTAACTTTTTAAAAGAGGGATTTTATAGTATTGTGGAATAGTTGTTATTTCTTAATTTTGAAGATGATTATAATTCCGGGTTTTTTTATGAACAAGATATTGACAAACAAAAACATCAAATTCTTATTACCATTAACATTTACATTATTCTTTCTCTTGATCGGAAAAGTTACAGCTCAAGATTTATTCATAAATGAGTTTATGGCATCTAATGTTACAGCAGTGCCTGAGATTGTTGACTACGATGATTATCCTGATTGGGTTGAAATTTATAATACCTCAAATAGTTCAATTGATATAAGCGGTTATTTTATAACAGATGATTTGGATAATCCAACCAAGTGGCAAATTCCTGCTGGAGCATTAATTAGAGCGAAAGGATTTTTAATATTTTTTGCGGACGGGAATAATGATTATCCGCATAATGCAATTAAATATTATCATATGCCATTCGGCTTAAGTAAGAATGGAGAGGAAATTGGACTTTATTCGCCAGAACAAATTTTAATTGATTCTGTAATCTATAATTCTCAAATAACGGATGTATCGTACGGAAGAAAGCCGGATGGCGGAAACGATTGGTTCTACTTTGGAGAATCAACCCCAGCAATGTATAACTCAACTAAAGCTATTATTGATACCATTAAATCAGATCCGCCATCAATTTCTTTAGATGCAGGTTTTTATTCTAGTAGTCAACTTGTCAGTATTAATTCAAATTCCACAAATGCGTTAATAACGTTCACAACAGATGGAACAAGACCTCAAAGTAATTCACAAATTTATTCTTCACCAATTGAAATTAATATTAATACGACACTTCGCGCAAGAGTATTTGAAGATGACAAATTACCAAGCAAAATAGTTACTAAAACCTATTTTATTAATGAAGTACAAAATTTGCCTACTCTATCTTTAACAGTTTTTCCCGAAACATTCTTTGATAATGAAATAGGTATTTACACTAATGAAATTAAATCTGTTGAAGTCCCTGTAAATGTTCAATATTTTGATGAAGATGGGAATCTTGCTTTTGATATTGATGCAGGAGCAAGATTAACTGGACAGGCTTCATTCGAATATCCCCAAAAACCTCTTACAATAGAACTTGATGATAAGTATGGCTTTGAGACAATTAATTATCCAATTTTCAAAGACAGACCTTTTACAAGCTTTACATCAATATATTTAAGGAACTCAGGAACAGATGATAATTTACATACACATTTTAGAGATGCATATCAGCATTCTTTAGTTATTAACCAGATGGATATTGACTGTCAGGCATTTCAGCCTGCTGCAACATTTATTAATGGAGAATATTGGGGAATTTATAATCTTCGTGAGAAATTGGATAATAATTATCTGGTTGCTCATCACGATGTTAATCCGGACAATATTGATTATTTGGAATATGAGTTTAATCCGGAACCGAATATTATTGAAGGGAATACTGATGAGTATTATGCTTTTCAAGATTTCTTAGCAGCTAACAGTATGAATATTCCCGAAAATTGGGAATATGTTAAATCGCAATTAGATATAAATGAAGTTATGAACTATTTAATCACAGAATTTTATTGTGATAATATTAATTGGCCTTATACAAATAGCAGATGGTGGAAAGAAAAATCCAAAGAAGGAAGGTGGCGATATATATTTCTAGATTCAGATTTTGGCTTTGGTTCACCCGGATGGTTTTCTCACTACACAAACAATTCACTTACATATTTATATGATTCTTCCCCATTTAATAATTATCCTTTTTCAACGTTTGTATTTAGAAAACTACTTCTCAATAAAGATTTTAAAGATGAATTTATCCAGAGATTTGCCACTTACTTGAATACAACATTTAAGAAAGAGAGAATTGTAGGAATACTTGATAGCATAAAAACAGTGCTTAATGATGAAATGGTAAATCATATAAATAGATGGAATGATGAATTTCCTAATATTCCCAATGTAGCGGCATGGAACAATGAAGTAGCTATAATGAGAGAGTTTGGCGAAAAAAGAACAGAAATCATGAAACAGCATATTCTCGATTTCTATAATCTTGCAGGGATTGAAAAATTAGAGTTTACCGTTTCTGATCATGAAGGAGGAAGAATAAAGGTTACCGGTGTTGATGTTAGAAATGGTTATTCAGGTGATTATTTTAGATATGTCCCGCTTAAAATAGAAGCAATTCCCTCGGTTGGATATAAATTTGTAAAATGGCAAGGAGTTCTGGACAGTCTATCTCAGAATACATTTTTTACTCCAATAAGATCAGATTCCACAATTAGAATTACTGCAGTTTTTGAGGAAGAAAGTGTTTTCATTCTTCCATCGGTCATTACAGAAAATACAATATTAGATGCTGCACAATCTCCATATTATGCAAAAGGAGATGTTGTAGTAAGTCCGGGTGTGAACTTGACATTTGAATCGGGTGTAGAAATTCTAATGCCTAAAGATGCAAGATTTATTGTTAATGGAAGCTTGAAAATGTTGGGAACTAAGGAAGGACCAATAATTGTAAGACCGAATGAGTATTCCGGTTTTAATAGTTGGGGAATTATTTATTTAGAAAATACAACAGGTGAAAATATTTTTAAGTTTGTTGAATTGATTGGGGCGACTAGTGGAACTGATTTGCCGAATCAAACTGGAGCAATTTCAGCTTATAACTCAGATTTAAGGATTGAAAATGTTACAATCTTAGATGCTCCATCCCCAATTTTTACTCAATACGGCAATGTTGTAGTTCAAAATTCTACACTTCACTCAGAAGAAACTTGCGATTTGATAAACATTAAATATGCAGAAAGCGCATTGGTTGAAGACTGTGACCTGAGAGGAAATAGTTCATTTGATACCGATGCAATTGATTATGATCAGATTTCTAGCGGAATTATTAGAAACAATAAGATATATAATTTTTATGGAAGTAATAGTGACGGCATTGATTTAGGGGAAGGATCAAAAGATATTCTTATTGAAAATAATCTGATTTTAAACTGCAGTGACAAGGGGATATCTGTTGGACAAGCCTCAACAACAAACATTAAGAATAACATTATTGTAAACTGTGCCCAAGGTGTTGGTGTTAAAGACTATGAGTCATTTGCTTTTATTGATAGAAACACATTTTCTTATTGCAATTTAGGAGTTGCAAGTTTTGAAAAGAACATTGGAGCAGGAGGAGGAAATGCCGAAATAGTAAATTCTATTTTTTCTAACTCTATTACGGATCCCGTTTTTGTTGATAATCTTTCAAGCTTAACAGTATCTTATTCATTATCAAATACTAAAATTCTAGATGGATTAGAAAACATTAAAGCCAATCCAAACTTTGCAAATAACTTTTTTCTGTATTCAAATTCTCCTGCAATAAATAATGGAAATCCCGCAACTGAATTGGATCCGGACGGAACAAGAGCCGATATGGGTGCAAAGTATTTTAGTAATAATTATCAGCCTATAATAATTAACGAGATCAACTATAATCCCATTGAAGGCGATATAATGGAATTCATTGAGTTATATAATACTATGAGTGATCTGGTCGATCTTTCGGGTTATAAGCTTACCGGCGCAATTGATTTCACTTTTCCTGCCGGCGTTGCAATTGAAGGAAAAGGATTTATTTTACTAGTTAAAGATT
>CAYXXW010000263.1:0-4462 GCA_964469115.1 uncultured Melioribacteraceae bacterium | reverse complement strand
GGAAGGTTTAATGGCTCAGCCAGATTATTGATCAGCTCAATGATAACAAATGATGCAGAAGCATACATCGTAACTACATGAACAACTCTTCGTCTCTTTAATTCATTCCAGAATTGGGATAGTTTGTTTGGGTCACTAGCCATTTGTGATTGAAGGTTGATTAAAAACAGCAAGTTATGAAATTCTTGCAACTCATTCAATTGAAGCCAATATGATAATTAGGCTTTGACTTCCACAACCTCCCAGGTTTAATTTGGTGGTAATGGGTGTAGTTGGGGATATTGTGTACGATTGGGGATGCTACTTTCAATAAACTATTTTGTAACTAACTCTCAGACTGCTTAATATACTGTATTTAGAGGTATATAAGGTATAAATAGTACGTATATATAGGTTCGTGAAATGACTTTTTAAAAACCCCTTACTATATGCATCTGCAAATAGTTAATATTTCGCAATTTGAAATCCAATGTTTAAGGAATAATTTACAAATCCTCCAGCCTGAACACCCACCGCACCCGCTATTAAATTTACACTTTGTTGACGGCAGTTATTTTATTATAATATAGCATTATCAGTAAAATTGAAACAATTGTAATAATGGTACATAAAATTGAACCCTCAAATCCAAATTCACCACCGTTAATAGTTTTATTTCCAATAGTTTTAAGTGTGAGTAATGATTCTATTTTTTGACCGCTCACAGAATATCCAAAAATTGATCCCTGAAAAAAATTCCAAAACAAATGAAGACTTATAGGAAACCAAAGGTTTTTCGTGAAAATATAAGCTGAGCCTAATAATATACCCGCAAGAAATAAGTTAATAATCCCAACTAAAGATAAATTAAAATTAAATGAATGAAATATTGCAAATATTATTGCACTTATTATTAGTGCTAAGTATTTATTCATTGAAGTCAGCAAATTATTTAAAATGTATCCGCGCATTAAAACTTCTTCATTTATTGAAACAATGATAAATAGGAAAAAACTTAGAATTAGTAATTGAAAGTCAAAT
The DNA here is from genome assembly GCA_964469115.1 of uncultured Melioribacteraceae bacterium. Lineage (GTDB taxonomy): Bacteria > Bacteroidota > Ignavibacteria > Ignavibacteriales > Melioribacteraceae. The sequence goes on along the minus strand of CAYXXW010000263.1, from coordinate 3,442 downwards.
TGAATATTTGTAAAATCAATATATCCCAAAATATAAAGAATTAGAGATCCTCCTCCAATTATAGCGAGAGCAATAATAAATCCTGCAGCTATATCAGTAGCTCTATTCTTTAAACTAAAGCCAATAGATTTAATTGATTCCTTATCAATATATTTTCTAAATAAATAAACGATTATAATTGAGGCTATTAAAGTAAATAATTGTAAAACTAATAGTTGATTGATACTAATATCTTTAAGTGCATTTACATCTGTTAAAGGAATATCTGCTATAGACATTCCAATAAATTGAAAAATACCACCAAATATTGCATATGAAATAATAATTAGTACTATTCTAGCCCATACAGGAAGAGAACCCTTATTCTCTTTGGATAATATTTTCTCAGTCATAATTGGTCATTAAATTTTAAATATGACGGTATAAATCAACTTTCTAACCATTTTTTAAAATCTTGAATTTTTTTACGGCTTATTATTAAGTCATTGGATTCGTTTGAATTAAGCTTTACTTTTAAACGACTATTGGAATAGCTGATGATGTCTGAAATGGCTGAAAAAGAGACAATGAACTTCCGGTTGATGCGGAAAAACTTTGCAGGATCTAATAAATCTTCCAACTGATCGAGTGTATAATCGATGGCATAGTCGCGCCCCGAATTGTTTTGAAGAAAAGTGTATTTTTCCATGCTGCAAAAACATTGCACATCTTCAGTTTTAAACACTTTAATGTGCTCACCTACTTTAATCACAAATTTGTTTTTATAATTCTTTGTAAGTGAATGCAGAATGTTATCAAATACCTGCGTAGGTATCTCATTGGGCTTATTGTTTTCTTTAAACTTTTCAATCGCTGAATTTAATTCACTCTGATCAATTGGTTTTAACAAATAATCGATACTGTTTACTTTGAAAGCTTTAAGTGCATATTCATCAAAAGCAGTGGTGAATATTACCGGTGTTTTAACAATGGTTTGCTCAAATATCTCAAAACTTAAACCATCGGCCAGTTGAATGTCCATAAAAATTAAATCGGGCGCTTGATTGGAGTTTAACCATTTTACGGAATTTTTAACTGACTGAATGATCTTCAGGATTTCTATGGATTGATCATAGTTTTTGATTAATCCAGATAACCTTTCGGCAGCTACCTTTTCATCTTCTATTATTAGGCAATTCATATTTTTTCGGCTTCAATAATTGGCAACTTAACAATAAATTCACTATCAGATTTAATTATTTCAATTGATGAACCAGAAAGATATGAATATCTTTTTTTAAGATTCTCAAGTCCCTGTGGTTTCTTGTCCGAAACAATAGTAGTTTTTGTTTGAATATTATTTTTCAATAATATAAAACCATCTTCAATACCAATTTCAATTTTTAATGGCATATCATCTGATATTATGTTGTGCTTAATGGTATTTTCCACCAACATTTGCAAACCTAAAGGGACAACATGTATAGTACTATTTGTAGGTAAAAAAGAATTGAAAATGAGGGCTTCTCCAAATCTCATTTTTGAAAGAAAAATATAATCCTCTATAAATTTCATTTCATCATGTATTGAAGCCAACTCTTTATCGCTTTGCTCCAATACATATCGGTAAATATCCGATAGTTTTTTTATAAAATTAGTGGCCAGTTCAGGTTTTTGTTCTATAACACCACTAAGAGTATTTAAACTGTTAAAAAGAAAATGCGGATTCACCTGATTCTTCAGCGCTTCATATTCAGCCAGCAGGTTCTCCCTTTTTAATTCCTCATTTTTTTCAATGGACTTTATCCAATATTTTGTAAGATCTGTTGAATAAAAAATAGAAATAACGATCATGTCCATGGAAAATATCATTAAAGCTTTTATTATCACATCCAAAACAAGCTCTTCCCCGGTTACATCCCACCAACGATCATAAATGTAGGGTATTAACGGACAAACTATTAATCCGTAAACTATGTACATCAGCAAGCTAATTACATTTGCCTTTTTGGGGTTTTTTGTCCAATCAAGTTTATTTCTGGTGTAATATCTAAGTAAGCCATGCCCCCACCAAAAAGCAAAAGCAATTGCCATTCCAAATGAAGCATATTTGATATAAAAATGGAATGATGAAAAGAGATGGGTACCATGAAATAACATGCCCACAATGGTGGATGATCCAATTATGAATAATATCCACTTTATATAGTCTAGGGCCGTCCATTTTTGGTTTTTGGTTTTTTTCATGATGTAGAAATTAATTGATTTTTCATCGGGATATTCAGCTATAGCCGAAACGATGCCTAAGTGTTATAGCCAGTAATTTTAATCAAATTATACAATCTTTAATATGTTTTTCTTAAACATTTGAAGAGCTATAAAATTTAACGAAGTTCCAATGCCAATTAAAACAAAAACTCTTGATAAAAAAGTGATGTCCGTAATTGGAAGATACCTCATGAAAATGTCATGAAATCCCTGAATTCCCCAATAATTAACCGAAACAACCGCAATCTTCTGCATAATTTCCGGCATTATAAAAATGGGTATCATACTACCTCCCATAGCACTCATTACAAGCACAATTATTGTTGAATATCCCTGCACCTGCTGGCGTGATTTGGCAAATGAAGCAAGTAGGATACCAAAACCTGAACAGGCATAGGCTGTTACCAAAATCATGAGCGCAAGTGAAGGAAGGTGATGCATAATGTCCAGGCCAAAAACCAGCCAGGCATAAACAAACATGATTATCAACTGAGCAATGGAAATGATAATTGCATATACCATTTTCCCATAAAGGATATGGTTAGGGGGCATTGGTGAGCACAGTAATTTCTTTAACATGCCTTCCTGCTTTTCAGCTATAAGACTACCACCTATTCCTGCTACTGAAAACAAAAGCATCATTACTGATGTACCTGCTACAACGTGAACAAGCCCTCCTACATCATTTCCCCCGGAATTACCCATATTACCGAAAACAAAAGTAAACAGGGTAATAAAGATAATGGGCAATGCAAAGGTCAGCAATATATCCTGCTTATTACCGAAGAATAATTTCAGATCTTTCTTAACTAGTTTTATCATTTGTCTCTTAGTTGTTTGCCTGTTAATCTTAAAAATATGGTTTCAAGGTTTATCTTTTTGATATCAATATGTAGGATGTCAAGCCCAACCATATTGCACTTCAATATTATCTTTGATAAGTCGCCCTGAATATTCATGGAATAGAAATGTATGGTGTCGCCGAAACGCTGGAGATCTTTCCAGTCATTTACAATTGTAGTGTAGCTCTTGTCCGTTAGATTGGTAAAAGAGATCACAACAGTTTCTTTCATCGACCCTGATTTCTTTAATTCATCTAATGTGCCCTGCGCAATGATTTCTCCATTGTCAATAATTCCTATACGATCGCACAAACGCTCAGCCTCTTCCATATAATGAGTGGTATAAACAATTG
>CAYXXW010000262.1:0-4481 GCA_964469115.1 uncultured Melioribacteraceae bacterium | reverse complement strand
AAACAAAACGATATTAATTTCTAAAATATCTTTTTAGGAAGAAAAACTTTTAAGGTGGGCAATTTGCTCACCTTTTTTTTAAAATCTTTTCTGAATATTAAAATAAAATATTCGTGATACCATCAAATAATTTACTTAATTTAAATCATTCCATTTTAATAAAAATATTTCAGCAAATTTAAAAACTAAAATTTGAGGTTATTATGATTAATCAAATTAGGCAGTACTTAGGCAAAGATGCAAATAGTTTACTTAACTATAAGGCGAAATTTAAGAAAGACAAATTAAATTTGCCCGGTCCAGATTTTGTTGATAGAATATTTATCGCAACAGATAGAAATATTAACGTTTTAAAGAATTTACAATGGATTATTAGTACGGGAAGATTAGCCGGAACTGGATATCTTTCAATACTACCGGTAGATCAAGGAATTGAACACACTGCCGGAGCTTCATTTGCACCTAATCCAATTTATTTTGATCCGGAAAATATTGTAACGCTGGCAAGAGAAGGAGGCTGTAATGCTGTTGCTTCTACCCTTGGAGTGCTTGGCATGACCGCCAGAAAATATGCTCATAAAATCCCCTACATTGTTAAATTGAATCATAATGAACTTCTGACATATCCTAATAAGTTTGATCAAATAATGTTTGCCGGTGTTAAGCAAGCTTATGATATGGGAGCTGCAGCTGTTGGAGCAACAATTTATTTTGGCTCAATAGAAAGTTCAAGACAAATAATTGAAGTTAGCGAGGCTTTTCAATATGCACACGAACTTGGAATGGCTACCGTATTATGGTGTTATTTAAGAAACCCTGAATTCAAAAAAGATAAGGATTACCATGTCTCTGCAGATTTAACGGGTCAGGCAAATCATTTGGGAGTTACAATAGAAGCTGACATTATAAAGCAGAAACTTCCGGAGAATAATGGTGGATTTAATGCAATTAAGTTTGGTAAAACTCACAAAAAAGTATATTCTACTTTAACAACTGATAATCCAATCGATCTTACCAGATACCAAGTAATTAATAACTATATGGGAAGAGCTGGACTAATTAACAGTGGTGGTGCATCTGGTGATAATGATTTTGCTGAAGCAACAAGAACTGCTGTAATTAATAAGCGCGCTGGTGGAATGGGATTAATTTCAGGTCGTAAATCATTCCAAAGACCAATGAAGGAAGGGATAAAATTACTCAACACAATTCAGGATGTCTACTTATGCAAAGATGTAACAATTGCTTAAAAAAATAATTACATAGAGAATTTAGAATATACTCTGAATGAATATTATCATTTCTTAAGGTGTGCAATTAGCACACCTTTTTTTATTTTCTGATATCAAATTTCACTACATTTATAAAAACAATTAACAATAAATCATATGGAAACTGTCTCTGAAATAATCCAACAATCGTTTGGCTTCTCACCTGCATTTCAAAGTAAACTGCTTAATTCAATAATCATAATTTTAGTATGGTTAGTTATTGATAGAGTTATCAAGAAAGTGGTTTTCGAAAAAATTGACGATCTAACATTAAGATATCAATGGCAAAAAATTGTTAAGTATACTACTGTAATTTTTGCAATAATGCTCTTAACTAAAGTATGGTTCGGTGCATTTGAATCTATTGGAACTTACTTTGGCTTGCTTTCTGCGGGACTTGCAATTGCCTTACAAGATTTACTGGTCAATTTTGCCGGCTGGATCTTTCTAATGATTAGAAAACCATTTAAAGTTGGTGATAGAATAGAAATTAATAAAATTATTGGAGATGTAATTGATGTTAGAATATTTCAGTTTTCTGTTATTGAAATTGGGAATTGGGTTGACGCTGACCAAAGTACAGGCAGAATAATACACATCCCAAATGGTACTGTCTTTAAAACTGCCCAAGCAAACTATACAGCCGGATTTGAATATATTTGGAATGAAGTTCCTGTTCTTGTTACCTTTGAAAGTGATTGGAAAAAGGCAAAAGAAATATTAACTGAAGTTATTAATAAACATGCGGTCCATTTATCTAAAGATGCTGAAAAACAAGTAAAAGAGGCAGCAAAGAAATTTTTAATTTTTTACTCTAAATTAACTCCAATTGTTTATACTTCAGTTAAGGATAGCGGTGTAATGCTCACAATTAGATATATTTGCCATGTTAGAAGACGAAGAGCCAAAGATGAAGCTATTTGGGAAGAAGTTCTTGAACAGTTTGCAAAGCATGACAACATTGACTTTGCCTACCCAACACAACGGTTTTATAATAATTTAAGGGAAGGGAAGGAAGAAACTAAACCAAAATAAGGTTGTTATTCAAGGAACTATACGAGTGCGCTTTCATTACCGGAATCTTTAACAAATAAGCAAGACGACATTGCCATCTCAGTAACACTTCTTAAGTTTGCTAGATCAATAACATCTCCTAATCCAAAAATATTAATATCTGCCCTTGGAGCTTTCTTTACTGCTGTTTGGAAATCACCAATTATTACTTTAAACTCAGTTAGTGATGGAAGCCTTGTCTGCTCACTTATATTGTTCAAAAACTCGTAGAGCCTTTCCTAATCACTTTGGTGATTAGCAACTGTAACTAAATTTATTTTGCCTCCCCAATTAAGCTGAAGCTGTAAAGAAATTAATACAGCTAAATGCCAGTTAGGACTTTTATCCCTTAACCATAAGTTAACATCTTTCTGTAACCCAAATGCAATCCGTGAATGCTGCCTTAATAGTAAGGTCCCTAGATCATTTTCACCGGCGTAGTATATTAGTTTTTTAACAATTTCGTCATTGTCTTCTCGACTTCCAACATTAAGAAAGATGCAATTAGGTCTTAATGAACCTCCCCTCAATGTTTGAATCACTAATTTAGCACCATGCAAAAAATTGCTATCCTCAATTATTGCACTATTAACTAAAATATTTTCTGTTTTTAATGGGGCAATAGCATACTCTAAATCTTTCCTAGCTTCTTCAATATTTTCATCTTTAACCGAAAATGAATATAAACTGCCTGATGGATAAGTTATACTTCTTATAAACAATAGTGAACCAACCGATGCTTTTGGATCTTCAATGGGAATTAGTAAGTCCGGCTTCCAGGCAATTTGATGCCTTGGGAATCTTGCAGCAATTCTTGAAGCTACTTCGGCAAGCACCAAAAACATTCCTCCCCTTATGTCTCCCCATTCCGCTTGAAGTCCTTTTTTAGAAAGCCATATGTAAAGATAAATTATTGTTGATATTGCAAGAAGACTAAAAATAGGACTAACCAAAATCATTACTAGAAAACTGCCGATTGCACCAACGAAGGGTATTGCACGTGAAATTTTAAATGTGGGTCTAAAACTTATTATCTTCATACTCTGCTGAATGTAAACCACAAGATTCAAAGTTCCATAAGTGATCAAGAAAAATAGCGTTATTAGTGTTGCAAGTGCGTCTAGGTCACCAAGAACAAGGGAAACTAAAACAATAGCTGCAGTAAAAATTATAGCATTTCTGGGTTCATGTTTATCAGATAATTTTTCAAAAATATTAGAATAAGGAATTGTTTGCTGTTTAGCGAGGGCTTGTAAAATTCGAGGGGCACCAATTAGACTCCCAAGAGCTGAAGAAAAAGTGGCTGCCAAAATTCCAATAATTACCAATGGTCCCCATAGTGAATAATCTACCATAAACATTTGGTTTGTTCTTAACTCATCAGCATTAATAAAGTTTGCTGAGAAAAATGCCATCAACAAGTATATGACAAGTGTAAAGCCAATTGCAGCTAAAGTCCCTTGGGGTATTGATTTTCTTGGGTTCTTTAAATCTCCCGATAAGTTAGCTCCTGCCATTATTCCGGTTACAGCAGGGAAAAATATTGCAAACACCTCCCAAAAACCGGCGTCCTCAAAACTTCCAATCAAAGTGATTTTTTCAACAGGTTCAGCTTCAGTAAGAAAAAATGATAATCCCGAAAAAATTATCAAAACAAAGATTACATACTGAACTCGTATTGCTTACTTGGCACCAGTGTATGAAATTACAAAAAGTACACCTGCTGTAATTAATGAAACTGCCAACGGGCTATGCCCCGGGAATATCATTAACCAGCCTTCAGTAAATCCAATTATGTAAAGAGCAGCTGATAATGATTGAGACACATAAAAAGGAATACCAATACTGCCGCCGGCTTCTAAACCTAATGATTTTGAAATTATTGAGTAAGGACCACCAGCACCAATTTTAATATTAGTTGTAATTGACGACATAGACATGCCTGTACAGAGAGTAATTACCTTTGCCATCAAAATAATTGCGACAGCTCCAAGCAATCCAGCATTTCCTACCACCCAGCCAAGCCGTAGAAACATTATTACACCAAGAATAGTCAAGACATCGGGTGTAAAAACTCCGCCAAATGTTCCAAACTTATGGTGTTTGCCTTCTTGTTCTTGTTTAAATGAATTCTTTATTTTTTCAATTAACTTACTC
>CAYXXW010000261.1:0-4515 GCA_964469115.1 uncultured Melioribacteraceae bacterium | reverse complement strand
ACCGACCCTCTGCTTAAAAGGCAGATGCTCTACCACTGAGCTACGCGCCCAAAAATTAGAATTATAAATTTAGTATTTTTTGAAATATAATTCCAACTTATTTAAATTATTTCTTTTTCCACACAAAAGGTAAATTTTACCAGTATTCCTTCGATTATATAATGAATTATTGTTTGTTATACTAATTTCAAACCTCTTTACAAACGTAATTTTTCTACTAATTTAATAGAAAATTTAAAAAATATTTGACCAATATGATAAATAAACCTAAAATTCTAATATCTGATGACGATGAAACTTTGTGCTACTTATTAAAAGAAGAACTCGTTAATGAAGATTACTCTGTTGATATTGTATACGATGGAAAATATGCAATTGAAAAATTAAAAGAAAAAAGTTACGATGTTCTACTGCTTGATCTTGAAATGCAATTTGTCTCTGGGGAAAAAGTTTTAAAATATGTCAGTGAGAATAAACCACGGTTACAAGTTATTGTACTTACTGCTCAATCAGATATGAGAACAGCAATTGAATGCATTAAACTCGGTGCATATGATTTTATTAATAAACCATACGACTTTCAACAGTTATTGCTAACTATAAAACGAGCTTTAAACCATAAAGACTTACTAGAAAAGAATACTATTCTTAACAAAAAAGTAGAAAAAATTAGTTCTATGAATATTGTTGGAGAAAGCAGTAAAATAAGTGAAATAATTAACTTAGCGGAACGTGCTGCCGGCTCTGATTCAAATATTTTACTTGAAGGTGAAACAGGGACAGGGAAGGAATTATTTGCTGAGTTCATTCATCAGCATTCACAGAGAAATAATAAACCACTTGTTGCAATAAATTGCGCTTCACTACCTGATCAACTAATGGAAAGTGAATTGTTTGGTTATGAAAAAGGAGCATTTACCGATGCGAAAACTTCTAAACAAGGTTTAGTAGAAATGGCTGACAGTGGGACTCTATTTCTTGATGAGGTTGGTGAAATGAGTTTAACCCTTCAGCCAAAATTATTACGCTTCTTAGAGAACGGTGAATTTAGAAGGATTGGTGGTGTCACAAATCTATCTTCCAATATTAGAATTATTGCTGCAACTAATAGAAATTTAATGGAATTCTCGGATCAGAAAATGTTTAGAAGAGATCTTCTGTTCAGGTTGAACATAATTACATTAACTATACCGCCACTAGTTGAAAGGGGTAATGATATTAGTTTGCTTGCAGAATATTTTCTAAAAAGGAAATGCCCGGTAAACTCACCTAAAACATTATCTCCGGAGGCGAAAAGCGAACTGCTTAATTATGAATTTCCCGGGAATGTTAGAGAGTTAGAGCATATTATTGAAAGAGCAGTCGTCTTTGCAGATTCAGAAATTATAGAACTGAAGGATCTGAATTTACCGAAGTTTGGCAAAATAATTGAATATGAAGAAGAATTCGATACTGAATTACCCAAACTTGAAGATATTGAAAGAGTGCATATAAGAAAGGCTTTAAACTTAAATCAGTGGAATAGAGAAAGTACTGCTCGAGCACTGGGAATAAGTCAAAAAACACTTTATACAAAAATTAGAAAGTACAGTCTTATCTAAAATGAGAAAAATTGATAATAACGACAATCAAATAACCGCTATTGAACAAAAATTTAAAGTAGCAGCTCATGATTTAAATAATCTATTAAATAATGTGCTTGCGGGAATTGAAATTCTTAAAGAAAATTTCAAAAATCCTGACTCAAGCAAAATTTTTAATCATATAGAGAAGAACACGCTACTCGCCTCACAGATAATTCAACAAATATCATTTAAAGAAAGTACCACTAATGAAGTAAAAACTAACATTAATGTTATTGATATTATTGAAGAAACAATTGTACTTCTTGATGATGCTACGAATAATCAAATAAATTTTGAATTCACTAATAATAAAGAAGAATTTTCAATCTGTGGCAACTACACTGAGATAAAAAGAGTAATGCTTAACTTAATAGTTAATGCGAAAGAAGCTTCTGACGAAAGAGGGAAAATTAATTTGTTAGTTGATAGTTCTGAAAATAATTTTGTGAGAATACAGATTTCAGATAGTGGGAGAGGTATTCCTTCAGATTTGATTAGTAAAATTTTTGACCAAGAGTTTAGCACAAAATCTAAAGATAAGCAGCGTGGTTATGGACTATCAATAGTTAAAGATATTATTGATGATCACAAAGGAAAGATTAATGTTTTCAGTGATGAAACGGTTGGAACAACCTTTGAACTCTTTTTTCCCAAAAATATTATTGAAGAAGAACAAATTGACTATACAAATAAAAGTGTACTTATTGCAGAAGATGATGACTTTCAAAGAGAAGTGTTAAAAGATCTATTAAAGACATTAAAGTTTAATGTTTTTACGGCTTCAAATGGATTAGAGGCTCTTAATACAATTATTTCAACTAGCCCGGATTTGCTATTTATTGATGAAAATATGCCCGGCATGAGTGGAGTTCAATGCAGTGAAAAAATTAGAGAAAAAAACAAAGAACTACCTATAGTTCTAGTCACAGGGGCAAATATTGAAAAGAATATGTTTGAGGCAAAGATCTCTAAGGTCTTAAAAAAACCTTATACATTTGATATGATAAAATCTACAATTAAAGAACTACTTCAATAATTCTGCATCGCTATTAATCTTAAATTCATTTTTCTTCAAGCTATTTAAATATTCATTTATCTCAATTTTATCAATATTCAGCATTGTTTCCATAATTTTAATGATGTCTTTTGTGGCAGATTGTATAAACTCTACTCTCTTTTGGGCAGAAATTTTGTCAAAATTCGCCTCTTCAAGCTCTCTCTTTAAAGCAGTCACCGATAGATTGATCAATGTGAGCGGTTGTTTAATTTCGTGGTTAGTTTTTTTAACTGTTGTTGAAAACGTATCAATTTTTTCCAGTTCAATTAAAAGTTTGTTTGTTTCAGTAAATCTAACTGCTGCTTTTATTCTAGCTAGTAGTTCAATTTTATTAAATGGTTTTTTAATGTAATCAAATGCCCCGCAATCAAAACCTTTTTGAGTATCTTCTGAAGAATTAAGTGCTGTAACCAATATTATAGGTATATGATTAGTATAATTGTTAGAGGATATTTCACGGCACGCTTCAAAACCGTCTATACCCGGCATCATAATATCGAGTAAAATTAAATCAGGATTTTGTTCTCTTGCAACTTTAATTCCTGAAGTACCGTCATAAGCAGTAATAACTTCAAATCCCTCTCTATTAAGTCTGTCTTGTAAAAGAAAAACATTTCCGGGCTGATCGTCTACAACAAGTATTTTTTTAGTTTCCATTAAACTGCAGTATTAAAAATATTAGTCAATTTTCTCTCTAACTGAACTGTATTTATCGGTTTAGTAAATAAACCATTAAAACCATTTTTTTCAATTATTTCTTTATCAGTTAGCATAGCATATGCTGTAAGAGCATATACTTTTAATTCATTATACTTTTCATCCTCTCTAATTTTTTTAATAGTTTGGAATCCATCCATTTTGGGCATCATAATATCTAAAAGTATTAAGTTTGGCATTTCTTCTTTTAGTTTTTCTAAACATTCATAACCATTTATTGCAAATATTGGCTCATAGTTGAATGTCTTAATAATTTCACCAATTGTGAATCTTGCATCACTATCGTCATCAACAATTAGGACTTTAATATTACTATCAAAAACTTTATGCACAGCAGAGGTTTTGTTTATCACATCATTTTCGGCAATAACATTATTTTCATTTTCTCCAAACGCGTTGCTATCAAATAATTCAATTCTATCTTTAATCACTTTAAGCACATCTAGTGGATGATATTGTTTTACAAGAGTAGTTTCAAAAAGTGAGTTATTGATATATTGTTGCTCTTCCACATTAGTCTTATGTATATATGCAATAACTGGAATATCTTTAGTAGCTAAACTATTATTGAGTTCTGAAAGCAAATCAAAAGAATTTATTTCATTATTAAATAAATCAATAAAAATTATATCAGGTTTATGGTTGTTAAGTAAATTTAGATTTTCATTGATATTATTAGTAGAAGAAAGCCTATAATCGTCTTCATTCATTTCATGTTTTATTTGATTGAACTTTTCTTTATTTGATATAATATGGATATTATCAAGTTTTGTGCTCTTCTCATGCTCAATTGACTTGATACAATTGATGATGCTATTTCTATTTAACTTTTCAGCACAGAAGTCAAAAACTTTTAACCCTAAACCGCAATTTGCTTCTTCATCCATATTAACAACTACAACAGGTATCGATTTAAAGAATGAGTCGAGTTTTAAGTCAGCTAAAAAATTCCATCCATTCTTTTCTGTAAATAAAATATCCATAATTATAATATCCGGATCTGAGCTTTTAATATTCTCAAGCTCTATATCGTCAGATCTAATTACATCCACCTCAATGTTATGGGTTAAGAGGTAGTCACTAATTAACTTTATCGAATCATGTCCATCCGAAACA
>CAYXXW010000260.1:2630-4549 GCA_964469115.1 uncultured Melioribacteraceae bacterium | reverse complement strand
AAGTATTTACTGTAAAGTTCATACTTATTGTAGGCTCATCAATAGCAATAATTGGTAGTGGTTCTGGATTTTCACTATCGGCAATTGTATCGCCAATATCAATATCTTCAACTCCAACGATTGCACAAATATCGCCGGCTAGAACTTCTTCAGTTTCTTTTCTTTCAATTCCTTCAAAAACAAATAATTGTTTTAATGATATTTTATTGATTGTTCCGTTTCTTTTAATAATGCTGAGTGGTTCAACTTTTTTTAAAGTGCCTCTGAAAATTCTGCCAATACCTATTCTTCCAACATAGTCATTATAGTCCAAAGTTGTAACCTGCATTTGAACTGTTCCATCTTCAAAAACGGGTTGTGGAATATTCTCAATTATTGAGTCTAGCAGAGGGACTAGATCTTTTCTTTCGTCAGTTAATTCTTTAACTCCCCATCCGCTTCTGCCGCTTGCATAAATTACAGGAAAATCTAATTGATGTTCTTTAGCATCAAGATCTATAAATAAATCATAAATTTCATCTAACACTTCTTTGGGACGGTTATCCGGTCTATCAATTTTATTAATTACAACAATTGGTTTTAAGTGAAGGTGCAGTGCTTTTTCAAGAACAAATCTTGTTTGGGGCATTGGGCCCTCAAATGAATCTACCAAAAGTAAAACTCCGTCCGCCATCTTCAATACACGTTCAACTTCTCCGCCAAAATCGGAGTGACCGGGAGTATCAATTAAATTTATCTTAACATCTTTAAAAGGGATGCTTATATTTTTAGATAAGATCGTAATTCCTCTTTCCCTCTCTAAATCACTAGAGTCTAAAAACTGTTCCTGCACAACTTGGTTTTTTCTAAAAATATTACTCTGCTTTAGTAATTGATCTATCAAGGTTGTCTTGCCATGATCAACATGAGCAATAATTGCAATGTTTCTAATTTGTTTCAAAAAATCACCTTCTCTTTGAATAAAAAAAATGCCTTCAATCGTGCGATAAAAGGCAATATCACTTAAATATCGGCTGCAATGGTACTCAAAATAAACAATTTATCCAAATATTTATAATTCCCATTTTTATATTCATTACCTTTATTAATTGATTATAAAAAAAAATATAAAAAGAGTAGTGTATGAAATCATTTAGTGAATTAGGTGTTGAGCAAAATATTGTTAGGGCTGTGGAAGCTTTAGGATTTGTTAATCCTATGCCAATACAAGAGGAAGTAATTCCATACTTATTAGAAGAGACACCAAAGGATATTATCGGACTTGCACAAACAGGCACTGGAAAAACAGCTGCATTCGGTATTCCGCTAATTCAAAAATCTAAAGGGAAAGCCGGTAAAGTAAGGCATTTAATTTTAAGCCCAACTAGAGAATTGTGTTTACAAATTGCCGATGATTTAAAGGATTATTCAACTTATAATGATCATGTAAAAGTTACTGCTGTCTTTGGTGGCTCAAGTATTGATAAACAAATAGCAACACTTAAAAAAGGTGTTCATATCGTTTCTGCTACTCCGGGCAGATTAGTTGATTTGATAAATAGAAATAAAATTGATATCTCAAACGTTGAAACTGTGGTATTAGACGAAGCCGATGAAATGTTAAATATGGGATTTAGAGATGAACTTGATGCAATAATTGACCAAACTCCAAAAGAAAGAAATACACTACTTTTTTCTGCAACAATGCCAAAAGAAGTTTTATCCATATCGAAAAAATATTTGCACAAACCAATTGAAATTACTGTTGGCAAGAGAAATACCGGAGCTGAAAATATTACGCATCAAGTTTATTTTGTTCATGCAAGAGATAGATACTTGGCACTTAAACGAATTGTTGATTTCCATCCGGCGGTTTATGGAATTGTATTTTGCCGTACAAGAAGAGAAACACAGGAAGTTGCAGAAAAATTAATTAAAGA
>CAYXXW010000260.1:0-2530 GCA_964469115.1 uncultured Melioribacteraceae bacterium | reverse complement strand
ATAAAATTAAACTTATTGAAAAACAATTAGGAAAATCCTTCAATGAACTAATTGTTCCTTCCGGCAAGGAAGTTTGTGAGAATCAGCTGTTTCATCTTATAGACAGAATGGAAAAAGTTTCGGTCGATCATACTCAAATTGATTCTTTCCTACCGCAAATAATGAAAAAACTTGAATGGCTTGATCGTGAAGAGTTAATCAAAAAATTTGTTTCTGTTGAGTTTAATAGATTTTTAGACTATTACAAAAATTTGCCTGATTTGAACAAGCCAGATTCAAAAAGAAAAACTGAAAGATCAGGACGTTCGTCTGAAAACATGACCCGGTTTTTTATTAATCTTGGTAAAACAGATGACTTAAAACCAACAAGTGTTATTGGTTTAATTAAAGATTATTCAGGATCCAAAGAGATTGAAATTGGCGAAATTGATATAAAACAAAACTTTTCTTTTTTTGAAACTGAAACTGAATATGCTGAAGAACTAGTAAAAAATATAAACGGCAAGAATTTTAGCGGTCGTAAAATAGTTTTAGAAATTGCTTCTGCAAAGAAAGATGATGGCAGAAAATCACGAGACGGTAAAAAATCATTTAGAAGTAGAAAACCTAAAAGAGATTGGGATAGATCAGCATCAACTTCGAGAAAAAAGATTAGAAGAAAAAGATAAATAAAAGATTTAGATTCCTAACAAATCAATCGTACAATCTTCTACCCAAAATTCATCTAAAATATTATTTTTTCTTCTTTTTGGTCTTATACCCAATTCTATGAAACGGATTTACAATACTTGTTGCTATGTTTTTTAAGTGTGAGTTTATTCGTTTTAATTGTCTAATATATAAAGCTAATGCAACGGCGCTTCCCGATTTAATTTCTTTATCTTCACTGTGCATCAATGCCATTAAAATTTCATCACATGCTCTGCTAACCCATCTATATTCTTTAACAATATTAGTTGCTAATATTTCATCGGCTTCTTTAAAGGCTTGAATCGTTTTTTCAAAATTTTCAGAAACGGCATTTTCCAATTCGGCAACTTTTTCATCAAACAATGTCGAGCTTAATTTTTCTGGGTGAGCCTGTGCAATTTCTACAATATTTTTTGTTATATCCCCAATTCTTTCCAAATCGATTACAATATTTACTAAAACTAAATCTGATGATAAAGATTCGGTCCCAGCCATATTTAAATGATTGAAAACATCTTTTCTTACTTCACGCTGAAATTTATTTACTTTTATATCTTCATCATTTATATCAATATCAATTTCATTTGTATCTGTATGACGAAGTACATTTTTTGCTTCTAAATACATTTTGTGCGTTAGGTCTAACATTTCAAAAGACCTTTCAAATGCTCTATCCAATAAACTATCATTTTTAAAAACTGAAATTAATTCTTTTAACATTTTTATCCTCAGCTAAATAAATAAACAAATAAAATAGGTATTACAAAAAACATTACAACAATATATGCGACAGGGATTATTTTACTTCTAGTTGAATGTTCCGCAAAAAGCTCTGCCATTTTTATAGGAATAAACTTAAATGGGAACCAAATAACTATTCCACAAATATTAAAAAGTAAGTGTGAAAAAGAAACCGTTAGCGCAGCAATATTTCCCGTAACTAAAGCTGCTAAAATTGCTGTAAGAGTAGTTCCGATGTTTGAACCAATAGTATATGGAAATATTTGAGCCAATGTTAATAGACCTGCACCAGCCATTGGGACTACCAGTGAAGTTGTTATTGAACTGCTCTGGACAAGAAAAGTAAGTAAAATACCAACAATAAAGGCTCTTAATGAATTTTTGAATAAATAGTTATCGAACCAGGCTTTTGCTTTATCAATAACGAGTGATTTCAGTACATCTACCATAAACTTTAGTGCAACAAATAAAAATACCAACGACATAATAACGATTAACCATGCAACAATAGTTTTGCTTTGAGAAAAAGAAGCTAGTCCATTTTCAACTAACACAGCTACAGGTTTTGTAATTAACTTAACAGGACTTAAAAATGTTAGGCCGCCAACCCCTTGAAACACAATAGCCAATTCCTCCGCCATTATTCCAAGAAAATTTGTTGCAAGTTGTAAAGGGAAAATAACAATAACAGAAAGAATATTAAAAAAATCGTGGACAGTTGCGGCTGCAAAAGCTCTCTTAAACTCATTATCTCTTTTAATTTGTGGCAATGCGGCAATGGTATTTGTAATTGAAGTTCCAATATTGGCACCCATTATTAAGGGTATTGCCAGTTCAATTGATTTTAAATAATCAGTTCCAAAAGCCCCACCTGCAATCATTGCTACAACCATGGATGTAGTAGATGAAGAACTTTGCATAAGTGAAGTGGCCAAAATCCCAATAAATAATCCAATAAAAGGATTGCTGGTTGTTTCGATTAAGGTCTTTGAAAAACCTTTACCGAACATCTTCATTCCGTCCCCCATCATCTGCAGGCTAAGGAAAAACAAATACATAAAGAAAATCAGTTTAATAACTGAAAAAACATTTGATTCAA
>CAYXXW010000259.1:0-4554 GCA_964469115.1 uncultured Melioribacteraceae bacterium | reverse complement strand
ACAATTCAGATAGATAAACTTTTATCCGTTCAATATTTTTATTTGGTGAATCCGGCGTTTGATTCAAACATAATAAAACCGGTTTTCTTTCTTTTATACTTTTCAAGTTACTTTCTAAATTATCTTCATGGAGATTAATGTAGCCGAAAGTATTATGCTTTGTTGAAAATTTATCCAGCAAACTTTCTTTTTTACTAACTGTTTTAAGATACCGTGCTTTTCCAATTTTTTTTAAAAGAGTATAATATTCAAACAAGTGAATCATTAAAATATCATCTTTGGTTCTAAAATTATTTTTAATTGTATCTTCAAGTTCAACTTTAAATAATTCTTCAAGTTTGTAAAGGACCGATTTGAGCAATGGCTTTGGACCATGCCTAACATTATTATAAATCGACTTTTTAAATTTATCGCGAATAATTTTTCGTGTATTTACAATTGCATACTGATGATCGTTCCGTTTCGCTTCATCTCTTTTACTGATATCAAATGATTTTTTACTAGGAACCGGAATTATTTCAGATACAAAAACATAAGGTTTATTATACTTGGAGAAAAAGAAATCCGGTGAACAATTATTTGAAAGAAACATATCATCATTAAAGTATATAAAATGTTCAGATAACTCTTTAATATGATGAAGCTGTGATTCAATTACTCGAGCACTGAATGTTGGAAGGTGATTCTTGTTTGTAAAAATATCTTGGTGATCAATAATTTTAATTTTTGAATGAGATAAATTTAACCAAGATGGTTTCTGATTATCTGTTACAATAAAAATATTATTCACCCATGGAGCAAATTTTTCTATCGACCGAAGTGAAAACTTCAATTCGTCATTATCTGTAAACCTTGCACTGTGGTTGGAATTTGGAAGAATATCTCCAAATTGCTTTGCTTTTTCAGATTTCTTTTTAATCCAAACTGGATCTGATCCATCAACCCAAGTGTAGACAATGTCAATTTTCAATTTTGGTAAACTCGTAGTTTCAATTACAAATAATCTAAATATAATTATAGGAATTTATATTGGAATATTCATAATTATTGAGCTCCAGATCAATGTTAATTTCTTATTATTTGGATACATTTCGCTGTTTGAGTATCTTTAATCTTTAGTAAAATTAACTTCAGATATACTTAATTTGGACACTTATAAAAGAATAATAAAGTTTGTTTACCCTTTCTGGAAACATCTTTTGGTAGCAATTATTTGCACTTTTTTTTACTCTATCTTAAATGGAGCCTCTGTTTATTTATCAATACCTCTTTTAGATACACTTTTTAAACAATATGAAACCGGAACAACTGAAGTAGTTGAAGAAATTAATACTACTGAAAACGATAACATTCTGCCTGATTGGGTGAATGAAACCGTAGGTAATATTTCTAATGCTTTCCATGAATTCATTTTTTCTGGTGAGACTCCTGATATCCTTCTGAAAATCTGTATTCTAATTTTAATTGCCTTTTGGGGCAAAGGGATATTCTCATATTTTCAATCTTATTATCTGGCTTATGTTGAGCAAGGCGTAATAAAGGACATTCGAGATTTAACTTATGCGCACCTACACAAGTTGCCGATGAGTTACTTTAAGAATGAAAGAATTGGTGATCTTATATCCAGAATAACAAACGATGTATACATAGTTCAAGCAAGTGTATCACAAGTATTTCTTACTATTTTTCGGGAGCCTATTACTATACTAGTATTCATGGGTATTGCCATCTCTATAAGTTGGAAGTTGTTTTTAATCTCTCTTCTTGTCCTCCCAGTATCTATTTTCCTAATTGGTAAAATTGGGTTTACCCTAAGAAAGCAGACAACTAAACTGCAAAGACAGATGGGAAATTTAACCAATATTCTACAAGAATCTTTATTTGGAATTAAAATTGTAAAAGCTTTTGGGATGGAAAATTATGAAAAGAAAAAATTTAATAATGAAACTAGATCTTTTTTCCGAACCTTCTTGAAGAAAGCTAGAGTGCAAAATATTGCATCTCCAGCTACTGAAATTATTGCTGTATTGGTTGGAGTGGTAATTATTTATTACGGCGGTATTTTTGTATTAGTTGATAAAACTATGAAAGCCAGTGAATTCCTAGCATTTCTTTTTGCTATATTTCAGATGATTCCACCGATGAAGACTTTAGCGACAATTAATAATAAAATTCAAGAATCAATTGCTGCCGGAGATAGAGTTTTTGAACTTTTAGATACTGAACCAAAAATAAAGAATATTGATAATCCTGTACCGCTTAACACATTCGAAAATGAATTAGCATTTGAGGAAGTCTCGTTCAAATATGAAGATTTCGATGAAGTAGTATTAGATAAAATATCTGTAAAAGTTAATAAAGGTGAGATTATTGCATTGGTAGGCAGCAGCGGTGCCGGTAAAACTACTTTTGTTGATTTAATCCCCAGATTCTTTGATCCAACTTCAGGTATAATTTCTATTGATGGCGTTGACATTAAAAACTATACTATAGAAGATTTAAGAAAGTTAATGGGAATTGTAACTCAAGAAACTGTCTTGTTTAATGAAACGATTGCAAATAATATAGCTTATGGCTTAGAAAATCATCCTTTAGAAAAAATAATTGAAGTGGCAAAAATTGCTAACGCTCATAATTTCATTACAGAACTCTCCAAAGGGTACCATACTTCGATTGGTGAGCAAGGGACTAAACTCTCTGGAGGACAGAGGCAAAGAATATCAATTGCAAGAGCATTGCTAAAAAATCCGCCAATTATGATTTTTGATGAAGCAACTTCTGCGCTTGATAATGAGTCGGAGGTTTTAGTTCAAGAAGCTATAGAAAAATTAATGAAAGAAAGAACAACCTTTGTTATTGCTCATAGGTTAAGTACAATAAGAAATGCGGATAGAATATTAGTTTTAGACCGAGGCAAAATTGTACAGCAAGGCAAGCATGATGTATTATTGAGAGATAATAAAGGAATTTATAGTAAATTGTATGAATTACAGTTTAAGCATTTATCAAATTAGTTTAATATAAATATTATGAAAATTGGAATTAGTCCAAATTATTTAAAGTCTGGCATCATAAGTTTTGTGAATGCTTTAATTGCCAAGCTTCAAAAGGCAAATGTAGACTTTGTGTTAAGTGATTTAGTGCTTAAAATAAAGGGTATTCCTAAAGAACATTGGGAAAATTATCAACTCTTTAAAAATGATGAGATAGCAGATAATTGCAATGTCATTATTTCAATTGGTGGAGATGGAACTCTTCTACAGATGGCTTATAATTCAAGATTTTCAGACACACCTTTACTTGGTGTAAATTTCGGCAAGCTTGGATTTCTGGCTGAATTTGAAGTATCAAAAATTGATGAATTGATTAATTATTTAAAAACTGAAAAATTAATAATTGAAAAAAGATTAGCTCTTGATGCCATTTCTCCTGCTGAAGAGGACAACCAATTTTACGCAATTAATGATATTGTTATCGATAGAGGTAAATATCCTAAAATGATTGAGATAACAATTGAAATTGATGGTGATTATGTCTCAACATTTTCAGCTGATGGAATCATTATCGCAACGCCAACGGGTTCAACCGGCTACTCACTTTCTACCGGGGGACCAATAGTGAATCCTCAAGCAAATGCAATAACACTTAGCCCAATTTCAGCACATACTCTATCAATGCGCCCTCTAGTAATATCAAGTGAACAGAGTATCGTGATTAAAGCAAAATCTTTGTTTGATGATGTACAAGTGATCTGTGATGGACAAAGAGTTAGTTCCCTAAAATCTCCCGCAGAAATTAAGATTACAAAAAGTAACTATGATTTAAGATTAGTTCATAATATTGATAAACATTATTTTCAAATTCTTAGAAAAAAACTTTTTTGGGGAATGGATCTCCGTTCATTAAATAATTTAAATAGGAGTATTGAGTGAAAAAAGTTGTTATAATTCTCTTGCTATTAGGTTATGGAATTTATGGACAAGAATATAAATTTGTTAAAGATGATATTTCAGATACTTGGATGATTGTTGGCACTTCAACAAGAGAAGCATATAAAGATAGCAATTTTGCAGAATGGTTTAACTATGAATATACTAATTATGAAATTGATGCAAGTGTTATAAGAAACTTTAAAAGTAATTTTGAAAACAAAGTTATATTAATTGTACTTGGTACTTGGTGTTCTGATAGCAGAAGAGAAGTGCCGAGACTTTTGAAAATATTAGACTTTGTTAAATTCCCAAAGGATAAAACATATTTCATAAATGTTGATAGGGACAAGAAAAGTGCAATGAGTGAAGAGGAAGGACTAGATATAACATATGTACCTACAATAGTTGTCTATGAAAATGGGAAAGAGTTGGGAAGGATTATCGAAACTCCTCAATTTTCTTTAGAAGAGGATTTGCTAAGACTTGTAAATTAACCTATAGTTGAAAATTTAAGATTTTCAGAATAATAGTCTTTCATTTTTTTCTTTATCATATTGTTTTCTTGTTTCGATAATCGATGATCATTTTCAATTATCGCGAAAGCATCATTTTTTGCCTTGAC
>CAYXXW010000258.1:0-4577 GCA_964469115.1 uncultured Melioribacteraceae bacterium | reverse complement strand
GTATATATAGTGATCCAGTAAAAGAATTAGGTGATAGGCTAATAGCGAATGTGCCCAATCTTACTGGTCTTTATTGGGTGGATTTTACGGTAATAAGTGTCTTTCCGCCAACCAGTGTTAAGGAAATAGATTTTATTCCATCAAAACTAACTTTGGAACAAAACTATCCAAATCCTTTTAATCCAAGTACAACAATAAAATACTCAATCCCGAAACAAAGCAATGTAACGCTGAAAGTTTATGATGTATTGGGAAGAGAAGTAACAAGCTTAGTTAATAAAGAACAACCAAAAGGGAATTATGAAGTTGAGTTTGATGGCAATGATTTAACAAGTGGAATATATTTCTACAGACTTAAAGCTGGCGATTTTGTAGAGACAAAGAAGATGATTTTGTTGAAATAGTATCCTTAAAAGAATAAATATGTAATTCTTATATATTTACTATAGAATACCGATTCACATTGGAAACAGCTTCTTCAACTGATGGGTATATGTCTATCACCCTACTAATATTTTTTATTGGCAAGAAAAAAATGATTTTACTACTATCAGCCACAAGACATAAAGAGCCCTTTGCAATTTTGATTTTCTTTAATAATGATATGATAGTGCCCAAAAAACTAGAATCGATGAAATTAGTATTTGTAAAATCTATTATTATATCATTATTAGAATCTTTATGATTCATTAAAACATATTCTCTAAAATCTTCCACATATTCTATGACTGCTCTTTTTAGATTAATTTTAATTACATGGTAAAAACCATTAGTGACTTTGTAAGATGAAAAATTGCTATTTGTATTAATCGTAGTATTCATTATTTGTAAATTATAAAATCATGCACAATTTTAATCCAAATCGGATAGTATTGATTACTAATTAACTATCGGAAATTATCTTATTTATTAAATGAATTTTTTGATAAAAAACTATAGGTAATGTGCGTTAAATATATATATCAGTTCGGACTGGCTTTTTATTTACGGGGTGGGTAAAGTTTGTTTGTTTTTACAGTTCAGTATTTAGAACCACTCTTCAAATAATTTTTAATTTTGAACAATTCGGTCTTCTCAACTCCTCCAAAAACATACAACATTTACATATTTTGGGAATAAATTCAACCGTGAGAGGCACTTTTTTTTCATAAAATAAGTAATTGATGGTAAGGTATGGGTAGCAATAAAAGGGTCTTGACGGGGTACCTTTAGTTAAAACATTTAAGATTTATTTTTTTGCTGATTATTTAAAGAAGCTGAGCAATTGAATAGGCACAACTTATAAATAGTATAATCATTCTAAATTTTTTAGAATTTCTTCAATAGATTCACTCTCTTCACTTTCCGGATCTAACTCAATATATTTTTTGAAATGAAATTTTACTTTTTCATCATCTTCTGTCTGTGAATAATAATGATAACCCAACTGTAAATGTGCTATAGCATCATTTTCATCCAAGGCAATAATCTTTTTGCAATATTCAAATGAACTTTCAATGTCCCCTTTAAATGCAAATATTGTTGCCAGACAATGAAGAATATTTGATTTACTCTCAACCTTATCGAGGATCTCAACTAAGTAGTGTTCTATATCCTCTATATCTTCTACATTGCCATTATTCATTTCAAGATTAAACGACTCAATCAAAGCATCAGAAGCATTTTGATAATCACTTTTTTCATCTAAAAGTTGAGCCTTGTTGTAATACACTAAAGGATCTTCCGGAGTGACCGATTCCAGCTCCAATAATAATTTCAATTGTAAATCGATATCTTCTGTTTTTTCAGCTACTTCCAATTGTGCATGTAGGTTTTCTTTTAAGTCATCAATTTTTTGCAAAACTTCTTCAGCTTCGTTCATTACATCTACGGGCACTACAATTGAGTAAGGTGAATCAAACGAATTGAAACGAACCATCTGAGCCGAATTGAGGCAATAAACTACTTCAATTTCATCCATAATTTGTGCTAACCTTATTATGTAGTCCGATGAAGTTGATTCAGCAAAAGTTTCCCAATGTTCAATTACTTCGATACCTTCTGGCATCCACTTACTGAGGGTTAAAAAATTATGTAAAGAATTTTTCAGTTTAGTTTCACTTTCTAAGAAAAATGATGAATAACCATGCTTTTGTGTGTGGTGATGAATGACAAATACGCCATCATTTTTTTGTATTGCAAAATGATCATTCATATAATTTATAAAGTAGATTACATCAAAAGGATTTTTTAAAAGCGAGATTTTTTCATATGCCGATTCAACATCAACCTTTTCAATATCTTGCAGATTTAATTTATACCTGACAATTCTAAACTCTTCCTCAAGATTAATTCCCCTCTTCAATAATTCATCAACTACCTTGTTTTTATATTCATCATTAAAATTTTCTTTCTTAACCGTTAAGACTGATATTAGTTCATCATTATTCATAACATCAATTGGTTTTATGATTTCATCACTCATTTAGGTTTACTCGCAAATATTTTTTATGAGTTACAAAATAGCTATTAGCGGAATAATAATTTGGGGGAATTGTGTTATAAATTCCAGAAGCTGAAGAATTTATTTGTAAAACAAGTTGGGTTTACTTTTCGTAGTGATAATTATTTGGATTAAAAAGATAAATATATTTTATAAGAGTTTTTTAGGCAGATGAGCAAAAGAATAAGAACAGGTATTCCTATTCCTACAAAATTTCAAGTCACAGAAATTTAATTTTTCTAAGGATAACCTTAGACTAAGTTCAATATTCTTTACAATAAAAAGTAACTTTGAAACCAAATGTATTGTATTCATGTGGCGCAATAATCAACGATGACACCCTATGTATTCCATATGGATTGTCAGACTATTCATCTGCATTTGCGATGGTGAGTATGGAGGAACTTCTTAATGAATTAAAAAAACCTAATTAGTAATCTTATTGTAGACTTTTAAATAGCCTTCTATCATTTTTTGCATGCTAAATTTTGAAGCAGCCCATTGCCTGCAATAATTTCTGTCTATTGATTTTATACTATTTACAGCATCTACAGCTTCGTCAATTGTATTAACAAGAAAACCAGTTTTTGTATTATCAATTAATTCAGGCATTGAACCTCTGTTGAATGCTATAACAGGTGTTCCGCAAAGCATCGCTTCTGCAACACTTAATCCAAATGGCTCATTAAAACTAATTGGATGCAAAAGAGTAAATGCACCACTTAAAAGTTTATTCCGTTCATTTTGTCCGGAATTGCCGACATAAACAATATCATTATCATTGATAAATGGTTTCACCTTCCTATTAAAGTAATCCTGATCCTGAACTAAACCAGAAATGATCAGCTTTCTTTTTGATTTCTTAGCAATTTGAATGGATTCGTATACTCCCTTTTCTGGATGGATTCTTCCGAAGAAAAGAAGATAATCTTCTGATTTTGCTCTGAAGGTAAAATAATTAAGGTTAACACCATTGTAAACGGTTGCTGTATAATCAAGTTCAGGACTACGATCGGAATTACTGATAGAAACATAAAAATTTGTAGTGTTGTATTTTTTATAGACTGGAATAATTTTGGGAGAAGAAAAACCATGAATCGTAGTTAACATAGGTGTTTTGATCAAATTGGAATAACTCAAAGGTAGAAAATCAAAATTATTATGAATCAAATCAAACTTATCGGCTTGTTCCATTAGGTTGCTAATATGAAGGCACTCTGCTACTTTAGGATCGATTTTAGAATCCTCGGCATAGCCATGCTCAGAGACTGAGTCTAATTTGCCTTTTGTAATAGAATCGCCCGTTGCAAACAATGTTACATCAATGCCCAGTTCAACCATTCCCTCGGCAATATTGGAGGCAACTTGTTCCCATGGACCATATTTCCGAGGAGGTGTCCGCCAGGCAATAGATGAGAGAATTGCGATTTTCATAGTTTTTTTTTCAGTCTAAGACTTATTTCCTTTATAAAATTTTTATACATAAAAAATGCTAAATGGGGTCCATAATTTTTACATAGGTTGTCGAGAATTGTTTAAACAATGATCGACAAGGGTTTCTAAATTTGCCGTTCCTACACACATTACTTTATCTGCACCTGTTCATTTACTCATCCACATCTAAAAATTAACAATTTCTGCTTGTTTCTACAATGGGATTTTATATTTTCACCACACAAACAATAATTACCTATGAAGAAGAAAAAGACCTAACTCATTTGGGAATTTTATCAAGATTAGGTTTTGGATAGGGTCAGAGGTGTGAATGAATTGATTACTATTGCCAGCATCTGACAAGCACCCTTAACGACAAACACGGCCAAGCTAAACCTTCTTATTATTGCCAAGATATATATCTTGGATAGCTTAGGTTGATCTGAGTAAACTATTTATTGCTTTTCCTCTATGATAGTTATGCCCGATAAGGGTTTTGGTTTGCTATTATAGGTTTATGTTAGTTTAACGTATTCAGATTTTAAAAGAACTCTTCATAAAAAATGAATATTTTTTGCAATTATATCTTTTTGCCCCTTGACTTTCTACTTATTTAAGATGTTATGTGTATTTTTCTATTCAACATTTGATATACACTTAA
>CAYXXW010000257.1:0-4579 GCA_964469115.1 uncultured Melioribacteraceae bacterium | reverse complement strand
CCAGTATAACCAGTATGACCAAATGAATCATTAGAGAAATATTTTCCGGCAGATGAATAACCTTCTACCGACTTTGTATCCCAGCCCAATGCTCGATCACTTTGTTCTGATTGTTTTGTAGTCCATTCATCAATAATTTCATAGGAAATTATTCGTTTATTTTCGAATTCACCGTAATTTAACATCATCATTGCAAATTTTGATAAATCTTCAACAGTAGAGAATAAACCGGCATGACCCGCAACTCCATTAAGCATATAAGCTCTTTCATCATGCACTTCGCCTTGTAATAATCTCATTCTCCAAAAATCATCTAATTCCGTCGGTACGCACTTATTCTTTATTTCATTTGACGGATTATACATAGTTTGGTTCATTTCTAATTTTGAAAATAAATTCTCCTCCAAAAAAACATCAAGAGATTTGCCACTTGTTTTTTCAATTACTTTTTGAAGAGTAATTATTCCCAAATCACTATAAACATATTTTTCTCCGGTAGGATTATCTAAAGGTAAATTCATGATGTCATTTATTACTTCATCTGCGGTTGAGTAAACATCATAATACTTTTTGAATGACGCTAAACCCGAATTGTGAAGAAGTAAATTTCTAACGGTTACTTTATCTTTTCCATTATTATTAAACTCGGGGAGATATTTTATCACTTTATCATCCAAACTCATTTTGTTTTGTTCAACTAAAATCATTGCTGCAGAAGTAGTACCCACAACTTTTGAAACTGATGCTAAATCAAAAATAGATTTTGTCGTTACTCCCGACGATTTCTTATCATATGTGAAATTGCCAAATCCTTTACTGAATAGAATTTTGTTATTGGTCCCAACAGCTAATGCAGAACCCGGGAAAACTGAATCTGAAATTGCTTTAAGCATAAGTTGGTCTACATTCGTAAAATCGAGAGGTTTATCAATTTTGGTTGAGCAAGATAATATGAATGATAGAATAAATAGTGAAAAAGGAAAGAATACTTTGATGTTTTTCATTTTGGTAATTTGATTAATATTAAAAACAATTATAAAAATTCTCAAGAGATTAAATTTGTATTGTCATATCCGCAAACCGCGACGGATTATCGGAAATCAAGTTTATAAAAATAAGATTCCGGTATTCTAAAGAGCAGAAACCGGAATGACATCAGTTTCTAGAATTCGGAAATGGCAATCAATCTTCTTTTACCTCTTTACCAAATTCCGGATCTAAAGGTATAAACCTTGTAATAATAAAAGCAGGTATTGTTGCAATAATTACCCAGACGAAGAAATGCTGGTAGCCTATTAATTCTTGCAGCCAGCCGCTTATCATGCCTGGGATCATCATTCCTAAGGCCATGAATGCAGTTGTAATTGCAAAGTGAGCCGTTTTATGTTCACCATCCGAGACATAAATCATATAAAGCATATAAGCTGTAAAGCCAAAGCCATAGCCAAATTGTTCAACTGCAACACTTGCAAGAACTAAAAAGAAAGACTCGGGTAAAGCATAAGAAAGATAAATATAAACTACATTTGGTAAGTTAATTGCAATAAGCATCCACCAAAGCCAATGTTTTAAGCCATCTTTAGCCGCAAGAAAGCCACCGAGTAATCCACCAAGAACCAAAGCTAAAATACCAATTGTACCATAAACAAAACCAACTTCACCGGTCGTGAGCGCAAGTCCGCCAATCTCACGTGAATCCAATAAAAACGGAGAAGCAAGTTTAACTAATTGAGATTCACCCAATCTGTAAACAAGTAAAAAAGCGATAATCAAACCAATATTTTTCTTCTTAAAGAAAAGAGCAAATGTTCTGAAGAATTCAGCAAATACACTTGTTCCCTCTTTTTTAGCACTTACATCTGAAGTTGGATAGGGAAGCATAAACTTGTGGTAAATAAAAAAGATAACGAACAATAAAGTTAAAACGATAAATGTAATCGACCATGCCAACGGGATATTGCCAGATATTGCCGAAAATTTTGAAGAGGTTTCATCTTGTAATTTAGGATCAATTTGGAATAAAGCTAATGCCGGTTTGTTCCAATTGTCTTTGTTAAATACAAAACGTGTACCTTGCACAAGACTTATACTTTTATCACCACCGCTTTGACTTAAATTAACAATAATGTCTTCATCAATAGGTGGAGGTTTGGACAAATAGAATTGTGCAACTCCAACATTTCCGGTTTCATCTCTTTCTGATTTAAGTAAAGTCTCGTTTTGACCAAAATTGCTTTTTATAAATACTTCTAAATTTTCAACAACGACTTCATTCCACCAAGATTGTTCTTCATCCACTGGTTTAGTTTGATCTACTTGTTCAATTTTTTGTTCGTATCCATTAATTATGTTTTGTTCAGTAACATAATTTTGTATTGAATCTAACTTCGCTTTGGAGATTTTACTTGTGGATATTTTCAATTCTTTAGGGAATGACAATAGTTTTAATTCGCCTTCAAGTTCTTGAATTTGCTGGTTTGAATTACTTTCTCTAATAATTTTTGTATTTACAGTATGAACCTCAAGTTCAATTGCTCCTAATCCGGTTGAACTTTCTAGGTAGCCGGCAAGAATAATAAGCAAGCCTTGCCCTGTAATCATCGCAAATCGGTAAAATGTACTTCTTACTCCAACAAAAAAAGCCTGCTGATGTTTTGATAAGCCTAGCATGTAAAAACCGTCTGCGGCAATATCATGTGTTGCAGAACTAAAAGCCAAGAGCCAGAAAAAAGCCAAGGTATATTGAAAAAAGTTTGGAACCGGAATGGTTAATGCAACTCCCGCTAAACCGGCACCGATGAAGAGCTGCATTGTAATAATCCAAAATCTTTTAGTTCGCAATAGATCTACAACGGGCGACCAAAGCGGTTTAATTACCCATGGCAGATAAAGCCAACTTGTATAAAGGGCAATGTCACTATTGGAAATTCCCAATCTTTTATACATGATTACAGAAACAACCATTACAATTACATATGGAATTCCTTCGGCAAAGTACAACGAGGGAACCCAAGTCCAAGGATTTCTTTTTGTTTTACTCATATTTTATAGATTTTGTTTTGCAAAAATTACTGCACCAATTTCAGGGGGATATTGGGCTTGTTGAATTTGAATTTCGGTTAAGAACTGATTTATTTTATTCTTGAACATATTTGAATAATAATTTTCTGTTGCTATTGTTCCACCGATAAAAACGACTTTCATATTATTTTCATTTAGCAATTTAGACATTGCAATAATGTGCATTAATAATTCATTTGTTTCTTCATCCAGAATATTTGCACAGGCGTCATCTCCTTCTTCGGCTGATCGCATAACTAATGGCGCAACTTTTTGTATGCTAAAATTTTCACTGTAGACCTTTGTTATTAACTCAGTCTGATTTGCGATGTCAAACTCGTGAGCTATTTTAGATCGTAATAAAGTGTCTTTTCCTCTTCCATCAAAATATTTGGAAAGAATATTTAATCCTTTTCTACCGATTGTTAAACCGCTCCCTTCATCGCCAATCAATCTTCCACAGCCTCCAACCCGATGGATATTTCCATCTTGATCCTTACCAAACATAATTGAACCGGTTCCTGCTATGAGTATACTTCCACTGTTCCCTGCAAACGCCCCCTCAAGTGCAATTCTAGCATCACTTATCACTTTGAAGAAATTTAATTTTAGGCTTTGCGAATTAAATTTTGCAATAACTGTGCGCTCCAATTTATTGGCATCATTCTCACGACCAGCTCCGGTAGTGCCAAGAACAATTCCATCAATTTGAGAAAGAGAAATATTTTGCGAATTGCAGCAATCGTTTATAAGATTTAGTATTGTTTCAGTTACAACTTCAGTACCAATGGTTAGAAAGTTGGAAGGACCGGATTGAGCTTCATAAATTACATTTAAGTTTTCATCGGAAAGAACACATTTAGTTTTTGTTCCGCCTCCATCAATGCCGATAAAAAAGCTCATTCAATACCTAAGTTAACTTTAAAAGAGAATTCAAATTATATAATTTTATTTGAACATCAAAAGAAGATTGATTGAGATGAACAAATTCCAGAATTCTATTGAATTTAATATTGATTAAGATTATTTTGCTAATGAGACTTTAAACTCTTGTAATATTATTAAGATAATATGCATAATAAAATACTGATTCTCCGTTTATTTTAACTAAAATTTTAAGGAGGTCAAAATGCCAGCCAAAATAGTAAAAGAATTCCTAGATCAGAATAACATCAAATACGTTTCAATTAAGCATTCACGCGCGTTTACAGCTCAAGAGATAGCAGCTTCCGCTCATATTCACGGTAAAAAAATCGCAAAAACTGTGGTGCTAAAAATTGATGGTAAAATTGTTTTTGTTGTTCTTCCTGCAACTTACAAAGTTGATTTTAATTTATTAAAAGAAAGCCTAAAGACTGATAATGTTCGTTTAGCAAATGAACAAGAGTTTAAAGATAAATGTCCCGGATGTGAAGTCGGCGCGATGCCCCCAATGGGCAATTTATTTGGAATTGAAACCTATGTAGCCGCAAGTTTAGTTGAGGATGAAGAAATAGCGTTTAATGCCGGAAGTCACACT
>CAYXXW010000256.1:0-4589 GCA_964469115.1 uncultured Melioribacteraceae bacterium | reverse complement strand
ACCTATGTCTTTAGAAGGCTGATATGCGTATGATTCTTCATTTTCTGTTGCAACTCTAATAAATAATTTTGTTTCAATAAATTCTGCAATAATTGTTTTTGTTAATAGAATTGGTATTCCTAGCTCAAATGCTATCATTCCTGAAGTTAAGGCGTTTTTTCCCTCTTTAAAGTTTCTAACAACTAAGTGAGCAATTGCTAAAGAAATAATATTCTTTTGTTGTGTGCTTATATTTTTAGAATCAGCTTCAAATTCATAATGACTTATATTCTGTAGAGCAAAAGATATTTCTGCACCAAAAAGAAATATTATCCAGCTAATTTGAATCCAAAAAAGAAACAACGGAAGAACAGCAAAACTGCCGTAAATTGCATTATAACTTGCAACCCCAACTTGGAATGTAACAAATAGGTATTGACTGATTTGATATATGCTTCCAGCAATTATTGCAGCATAAAATGCAGTCTTAAATTTAACTTTTACATTTGGCATTATTATATACATTAATGCGAAAAGAGACCAAATTACTACATATGGAAGAAATTGAAGTATAATAGAAATAATTGTAGAGAGAATTCCCAATATTTGAAATTTATCTGAAAGTGACTCCAATTGAAGTTTTACAAAAATTGTTACACCACTTGAAACTATTAAAGCCAAAGGGGCTAAGAATAAAATTGATAAGTAGTTGCTAAATTTTCTCATGAAAGACCTTGGATACAAGATTTTCCAGATATCATTTAATGTATCTTCAACACTATTTAGTAATTTAACTACAGACCATAAGAGTAGAACTATTCCAATTCCAGCGATTATGCCGCCTTGAGTATTTGCTAGAAGTGTATTAGAATACTCAATAACTTGTGCCATTACTTCTTGGTGTTCTTGAAAATTTTCAACTATCAATTTTTGTAATTGTGCTTGAAGTCCGAAACCCTTAAATATGCCAAAAAGAATTGCAAGGATAGGAACAAATGAGAGAAGTGTATAAAATGTTAGTGCAGATGCTCTTAATCCGCAATTATCGTTCTTAAAACTTCGTACAGTTAAAATTATTATACGCTGAATTTTTATAAAAAGTGCTTTTCTATTTGGTAAATCTGTGAGGCGGATTCTCCAAATATCGGTAGTTAGGAATTTTACAACTTGATTTATTTTAGCAAATAGATTTTTCAATGTGTTCTTCTATAATTTGACATAAGTTAATCAACACTGAATAATAAAACCACATTAAAAATTAAGCAAAAATTCCTTTTAGGGGAACAGATAATATTGGCTCTGTTTGAAGTTTTTCTTTTTTAAAAATGTCATTGACAGCATAAATAGCTGAGCTAGCAGAAGCTTCCATTAACATTGCAGGAATTGGTAGTTTTATCCAATCGCCGGTTAGGTAAAGATTATTGACTTTAGTTATTGGCTCCATTCTATTTTTATACAGTCCGGTATGGAATGCGGTAAAATCTTTTTTAACTTGTAAATATTCATTCAAAATTTTTGCTGATTTCAATTCCGGCCAATATGCAAATAGTTCTTCTAAAAATTGGTCTCTTACTTTTGCTTCGTCAAAATCTTCCGGCAATGCATACGAGTGTAATTCGTAGATTCCCCCGTTATTTTTACTTGCCCATTCAGCACTATCTTTTTCCATATTATGATAAAATGTAACCGAATCTAAAATTTTAAATGCATCGGTAAATACAAAAAATGGAAGGTTATCGCCAATTCGCTTGTCCATCCACAATCTTAAAACTGCGTACCTCTGCGATTTTTTCTGATTCATAATCTGATTATAAAAATCTGTTTGAGAATATTTTATAAAATCAGTGTTAGCAAATATCTTTTTAGTCCCGTGAATATCGGTTCCCATTACCAAGTAATCAAAATTCTCATTATTGACTACAAATTTATTTTCATACCTTTGGAGTGAAAAAACACCTGTATTTTTGTGGACTTCACCGCCATTTTTTTTGATAAAATCAAATGCGGGATTCAGTAATGTTTTTTCAAAATCATCATTCAGAACATCATAAATTAATCCGTGATCATTACTTAAAAAGTAAAAGTGAAAACTCTTTATAAGCTCTGCCATTGAAATATATTGCGGTTCAGCAAAGAAAGCGCGAGAGAATGTAGTAAACATTAATCTCATTTCCGGCGGAAGTCCGATATGATCTGCAAATTCTTGAAATGTAGTGTTGTCGTATTTCTTAAAAGTTTTTTCTTTATCATATTTTAACAATGCAAGCATGTTAGAAAATTTGTGATTGCTCATTGCATCTTTAAGTGAATAGATACCAGAATTTCTCATTGAAATAATATTCATTACAGGTGTTTTGCTTATATCCTTAAAGCTGAAATCACCATGCTTTTTAGTTTTAATTAGGTAATCATCAATGGGAATAAGATATTTGAAGGCATCAATTTTTTTCAAAACTTCGCGCAGATTGTAATATTGACGGAAAAATGCGTGGAAGCCATGTTCAACATTGGTTGAAAATCCATTTTCAAAATTTACTTTCCAGCTGCCTACCTTACCGCCAAGAAAATTCTCTTTCTCAAAAAGCTTAACCTTAAAACCTTTCTCTGAAAGTAAAATTGCGGCAGTTAATCCGGCGATGCCGGCTCCAACAACAGCAACACTTTTCTCCCTGTTAATTTTAAGAGGCAAATTTTTGTTAACAGAATTTACTTGAATTTTGTAATTGCTTAATTTCTTTTTAATGATATTATCAATTATGCTCATTTCTTTTATTCACTTTTATATGCTAAAAAAGTATGTAATATTGGTTTTCGCCAACTAGGCATTGCCATTCTTTTGACATTTACAAAACCGTTTTGATTCAATATCTCTAAAAACTTATTGGGAGAAGGAAATGTGATCACACTCTTTACAAGATATTTATAAATTTTTGACGATCCGCTTAATAGAGTAGAGACTGGGATAATCACTGAGTAACCTAAAATCTTCCAGTAAAGCTTTGAGAAAAAATTATCATTCAAAGAGTATTCATGAAAAGAAATTACTCCGCTAGGCTTTAACATTCGTTTAAGATTTATCAAACACTTATCTATATCAGGCATATTTCTAATCCCGTATGCCATGAAAATTGCATCGAATGAATTATCTTCGTATTTCAGCTCCATTACATCTTCTAGGGAGAAAGTTACATTATCACTTTTGAATTTTGATTTAGCAACTTCAAGCATTTCTTTTGAATTGTCTATAGCTAATACTTTCCCTTTATGAAGAAAATTTATGCAAGCCAGAGTAGATTTTCCAGTTCCGCAGCAAAGATCTGCTACGTACTCATTACCTCTTAACTTCATCCTCTCCACGCTTAGGAATAAATCTTTTTGGTAACCTTGACTTAAAAATGTAGCCAGATCATATTTCTTAGCAACATTATTAAATTCGTAAGGCACCGACTTTTTATTTCCTAATAGATTTGTATCGTTCAAATTATTTTATTCCTCTTCCTTTAATCGTCTTCGCCAATATTTTCTGAATGACAAAGAAATTTCATCACCTTTAACACTAACTTCGTGCAGATTATTTTTAGTTCTATCCAAGATTCCTTTTTGTGATCTTAACAACGCAATATCTTCACTAACAATTTTATCCGATTTCTTTGCCATAAACCATTTGCCAAAAGGTGGAAAGAAACCAAAAATATTTTTCCATAAAGTAATCTGCATCATACTTATATTATTGTCATCGACTTGCATAAAATGTTCTAGGATTAAAAGAGTTCTATCTTTAAATCTTGCTTCCAACCTCGAAATGTTTGGATAATAAAATCTGTAGTAAACTTCTAATTCAGGCTTAGTTCCAAAGTACATTTTCTCAGAGACATTAGCAGTATTTGCTCTGTAGTATTGGCCTTCAATTCCATCATCAAGCATGTTAATTCTAAATTCTGCGGGGAATTCTTCAATTTGTCCGAGCAATTGTTTTATTGAATCTTTATGTGTATAGCGAATATGATAAGGATCAATTAAGCTTTCAGCAGCTGCTTCTAAATCGGCTTCAAATATATGAGCTTTGTAAGTATAATCCCATTCATTCATTTCAGGGATATTAGGCGGATCAATCGATTTAGCTTTTTCTTCATCACCAATAAAAACCCAGACCCATTTATTGAATTCTTTTATAGGATATTTTTTAATTACAGCTTTGGGCGGAGTTTTAGTATCGGGTAATTGAGATGGAATTAAAACACATGAACCCTTACCGTTATACTCCCAACCGTGATATCCACAAACAACATTATTGCCATCTAAATATCCAAGAGATAACTTAACATTTCTATGACAGCAGCGATCTTCAAGAGCAATTGCTTCTCCTTCCTTGGAACGGAAAAGAATAATATCTTCCCCAAGAATTTCATGGGTCATTATTTCGTTTTTAAGATCTTTTGATGGGCAAATTAAATACCATTTGTTTCTAAGCATTGTTACCTTAATATTTTATTTTGTCATTTCGAAATGAGTCGCGATTTATTTTTCGGGACGATTGAGAAATCTTTTAATCATTCAAAGATCTCTCCTCATTTCACCTGCCTACCGGCAGGTAGGTTCGTTCGAGATGA
>CAYXXW010000255.1:0-4593 GCA_964469115.1 uncultured Melioribacteraceae bacterium | reverse complement strand
CGTATTGGCATGGTAATGTCACTACCTCGCCATATCCATGGAGATATTAAACTTTTAGATGATTGGGAAAAAAGTGATAAGTCCACAGTAGTTTTTGCCATGGATGTGGAAACTGCAGTGGATTATGTAGATAAAATGATTACCCTGGGTGATTTTGAACAAGTTGATCCCAATGCTCCGACCCTTGATGATATTCGCCACATTGGTGGCCTTACATTTATTATGGCACGTACAACTCATGGAGAAATTGGCTATAGCTTGCCAGGCATGGTCACAGATCTACCGGCGGAAGATCTCGCCATATTAGTACGCTTTGCAGGAGTGTTCGATCTTGCCTACAAGCGTTTTGAAGATTTAAAGAGTTCCGAACGTCAAAATCGTGAAGCACAGATAGAACTTGCGCTTGAACGTGTTCGTGCAAGAACAATGGCAATGCAGAAAAGTAATGAATTGGCTCAAACTGCAGCACATCTTTTTTCTCAATTGAATGAGCTTGGAATTTATCCATACAGATGTAATATTGCAATTGTTGATGATGAATCAAAAAGTTGTCGTATATGGTCAACTACAAATAGTGGTAATGTAATACCGACTGGCTCAGCGTTACCTTTGAATGAATACCCAATTCTACAGGAAATGTATGATGGATGGAAAACTCAGAAACCAAACCACATTATCAAATTAATTGGTGAAGAACGATTATTATGGTCAAAGTACATTAGTAAACATCTTCCATTTGAAGAGTATAAACCAAAAAATATAGATGAAGAATTGGTTTTCAAGGAACCAGCATTTTTTAGCAACTTTTATTTTAGGCAAGGGTTTTTTACCGTTCATTCAAAGGAAGAATTAAGTGAAGACCAACTAAAGATTATTCAAAGATTTGCTTACGTCTTTGAACAAACCTATACTCGTTTTTTAGATTTGGAAAACGCTGAAAAGCAGAATAAAATAATTCAAGTTGAAAATGAAAGAAAATCGCAGGAACTGGAAGAAGCTCGGCAACTCCAGTTGGCAATGTTACCAAAGGAATTACCGCAAATTCCAAATCTTGACATTGCTGTATATATGAAAACTGCAACTGAAGTTGGAGGAGATTACTATGATTTCCATGTTGATTCAAAAAACAATTTGACCGCAATAATTGGCGATGCAACAGGACACGGTATGAAAGCGGGCACTATGGTTACAATAACCAAGAGTTTATTTAATACGCTTGCATCCAGCAAAGATATCCTGAAGACTTTTAAAAGAATATCTGAAGTAATTAAAAATATGAAATTTAGACAACTTTCAATGTGTTTGCAAATGATAAAAATTAACGGTTCCGAACTTAGTATTTCTTCTGCGGCTATGCCTCCGGCTTTTATTTATCGTAATAATGAAAAATGTGTTGACGAAATTTTATTAAGCGGAATGCCGCTTGGCGCTATGCTTAATTATCAATATAAAATTGAGAAGAGAAAGTTAAAAGGTGGAGATGTTATTCTCTTACTTAGCGATGGATTGCCTGAATTACATAATAGTAAAAAACATATGTATGGCTATGAGAAGATAAAAACGGAACTCAAAAAAGTGGGACGAAAATTACCACAAGAAATTGTTGAACATTTTGAGCAGTCTGCTAGCCAATGGTTGAATGGTTCGGAACAAGATGACGATGTTACATTTGTGGTAATAAAAATAAAATAGAGTAATTATTTAAACAATTTCTTAGTTTATTAATACAAATAATTAGGCAGGTTCATATTTATGCGATTATTTATTCTAATTTTCCTTACAGCTTTTATTCTAAATGCTCAAATTATTCTAGATCCCGTTTTGATTAGTGCAGATAGTTTGAGTGATAAACCTATTACTCTGAGTAAGCCTTGGAAATATTCTAAAGGTGATGATAGCACTTGGGCAGATCAATTCTTTGATGACTCTTCTTGGGATACTTTAAGACCTAGACTGAAATGGGAAGAATATCCTGTTGAATTATGGACTGGGATAGGCTGGTTTAGAAGAGAAATTAAAATAGATTCTGCTTTATTCAATAAGTCAGTTGCACTTTCTATGAATCATTTTGGAGCTTCAGAAATTTATTTTAATGGTGAATTATTAATCAAATATGGAAAGGTAAGTGCAACACCCGATAGTGAAAAAGTCTACCAACCTAATGGGATTCCCGTAGCACTAGATTTTAGTAAGGATACAAATTATGTTTTGGCAGTAAGATATTCAAATCATTCTTCCGTTGAAGATCCTAAATGGACAGACTCATGGTACGGTCATCATGGGTTTACTGTGCAAATAAATAACATTAACGATGAAATAAAGAGTCAGATTTTAAATGGTAAAACAAATTTTGGAATTAATTTTGCAATTGGTGGAATCTTTTTCTCATTATCAATTTTATACTTTCTACTGCACTTGTTTTATTCGAAGCGAAAAGAAAACCTATATTATGCGTTGTTTTCATTTTCGCTGGCCCTCTTATTTTTTTCAAGTATGCTGAGCCAATTAGTTTTTACAAAAATCATTTGGGTCATTATCTTTCAAACAATCGGTATAACAGGCGTTGCTTTAGCATTTTTAGGTTATCTAGGTTTCATATATTCTATCTTTTATAAAAAGACACCAAAACAAATCTGGTTCTTTTTATTTGGTACAATTTTAATTGGCATTATGTTCTTTATCAATCCGCTTAGAGAATATATAAATTATGCTTTACCTATTTATATTTTTCTAGCAACTATTGAAGGTCTGCGTTCAATTGTGATGGCCATTAAAAATAAAAAGGAACATTCGTGGGTAATTGGCACCGGGGTAATTGTCTTTGTATTTCTAATCATGACAATTTTTGTGATAAATGTATTTAATATAAGACCTTCTGAGATCTCTATCTTAATATTATTTATTATTGGCCTATTTGGTTTGCCTGGTTCAATGTCAGTTTATTTAGCAAGAAGTATAGCCTCAACTAATAAGAAACTTGAGCAGCAGATAGTTGAGATTAAAGAACTTTCAGACAAAGAATTATTGGCACAGCAGAAAAATGCAGAATTAGTTCTTGAGACTGAGCGAGAAAAATCTGAAAAAAATGGAGCGGTTCTTCAAGCCAAAGCTGCTGAGATGCAGGCTAAAGCAAGTGAAGCCGAGCGCAGAATATTAGAGGTAGAAAATGAGAGAAAAACTCGTGAATTAGAAGAAGCAAGAAGTTTACAGTTATCTTTACTTCCTAAAACTATTCCAACACCTAAAGGGCTTGAGATAGCAGTATATATGGAAACTGCTACAGAAGTCGGCGGTGATTATTATGATTTTTACGAAGACTCAGATGGTGAGCTTACCGTTCTAATTGGTGATGCTACCGGTCATGGACTTAATGCCGGAACTGTAGTTACGGCAACAAAAAGTTTATTTAATTCTCATGGTCCAAACCCTGACATTATTGAAACATTTTTAAAGATGTCCAGCAGTCTTAAGCTGATGAATTTCAGACTATTATCTATGTGCCTAATGCTTTTGAAAATAAAGAATGATAAATTAAGACTCTCATCAGCCGGTATGCCTCCTGCTTTAATATATAGAGCCGGATCGAAAAATGTAGAGGAATTTATGATTCGCGGAATGCCACTAGGAACTTCGAATAATTTTCCTTACGAATTGCAAGAAACAAAAATAAACTCTGGTGATACAATTCTCTTAATGAGTGATGGATTTCCAGAATTATTTAATCCATCAAAGGAAATGTTTGGGTATAAGAATGTTCAAAGTGAATTTTTAAATTGTGGGGATAAATCTCCTAATTTGATTATTGATTATTTAAAGAATAAAATGAAAGAATGGTCTTCGAATGGTGTTCCCGATGATGATGTTACTTTTGTTGTTATTAAAGTTAAATAGTATTATATTTTTATCAAATTCTATCTAATTACTTATAATAAATTATTTGGAGGTAATAATGAAGTTCAATACAAGTGAAGTATACAGTGCCGCAGTAATCTCATTTAAAGGTAAATTAAGAGGTGGGCCTGATGCACAAGTATTTCAAGATAAAGTATCAAACTTTTTAGAAGCTGGCAAGAAAAACATAATAATTGATATGAGTGATGTTAAATTTGTTGACAGCTCAGGATTAGGAAATATTGTTAGAGCATTTTCAACAGTAAAAGATGCCGGCGGAAAGTTAAAGTTAGCTGGTATTTCAGATAAAGTTCAGGGTGTATTAAGTATTACCAAACTAAACAGCGTATTTGAAATGTACAAAACTGTAGAAGAAGCATCTAAAAGTTTTTAAGATAAGTTTAAATCTTTAATTGAATAAACTGTTGTCTATTTATTTTATTGGGTTTGGGTTAATATTTGAAGTATTTTCTCAAACTCAATTTTTTTTATCCTGCAAAAACTGATTGACATGAATATCCAATTCATTTAATTTTCCAAATACTATGGAAAAAATAAACTTTACCAAGATTAATGGCGCCGGCAACGATTTTATCTTAATTGATATTGAGATAAATAAAGACCTTGTTCTCAATACAAACCTTATTCAACAATTATGTGACAGAAGAAAGGGCATCGGTGCGGATGGAATTTTATTAATTA
>CAYXXW010000254.1:0-4595 GCA_964469115.1 uncultured Melioribacteraceae bacterium | reverse complement strand
AAGAGATGCTCTGCTAAGCAGCATTAAAAAAGGTGATAAAATAATTACAGCAAGTGGAATTCACGGCACAATATCCGGTCTAGATGAAACTACAGTACTTGTTGACGTTGGCAACAACAACAAAATTAAGATGGAACGAAGTGCAATTGGCCAAGTAGTATCTAATAAAGAATCTAAATAACCTATTGACATATATTTTTAGAAGCTTAACTTTTTCGAAAAGTTGGGCTTTTTAGGTCGCGAGATATGAAAGAACTTAAAAGAAAAAATAATTTTCTAGGTTTGGGAAAGAAGTATTCCAGTTATAATAAATCCGAGATTGTTATACTTCAAGCACCTCTGGAGAAGACGGTTAGCTATGGTGAGGGTACAAAGGACGGCCCAAAGCAAATATTAAAAGCGTCACATTATGTTGAATTTTTTGATGAAGAATTAAACAGAGAACTTGCATTCGATAAAGGTATCTGTACACTTGAGGAAATTCAATTAAGTAACCTAGGTGTTAAGAAATCGATCGAAAAAATATATAAAGAAGTAAAAAAACATATTGATACTAATAAATTTGTTGTCACCCTCGGTGGTGAACATTCGTTATCATCTGCACCAATAAAAGCGCACTTCGACAAATACGAAAATCTCTCTGTACTTCAGATTGACGCACACTCAGATTTTAGAGATTCTTATGAAGGAAGTAAATATTCTCATGCATCTGTAATGGCTAGAGTTGCCGAATTTACTAAGGATATTGTGCAAGTGGGAATAAGGGCGCAATGCAAGGAAGAATACGATTTTATAAAACAAAATAAAATCAAAACTTTTTATGCTCGAGAGATAAGAGAGAATGGATATACTAAAAATTGGCAGCAGAAAGTATTAGACTCATTGAATGAAAAGGTTTACATTACTTTTGATGTAGATGG
Source organism: uncultured Melioribacteraceae bacterium (assembly GCA_964469115.1). GTDB lineage: Bacteria > Bacteroidota > Ignavibacteria > Ignavibacteriales > Melioribacteraceae. The sequence continues at coordinate 3,675 of CAYXXW010000254.1, read as the reverse complement.
ATTTGATCCATCAGTGATATCTGCAACAGGCACACCGGAACCAGGTGGATTAAATTGGGATGAAACAATGAACCTTATGAAAGTAATCGGAAAGAATAAAAATATTGTTGGCTTTGATGTTGTTGAACTTGCCCCAAATAAAAATGACGTATCGAGTAGTTTTAATACCGCCAAATTGGTCTATAAACTTCTTAATTATGCTTTTATTAAATAATTAAATGTGAGTTTTTGTCTCACCTATCTTTATCCGTGGAGCGTGTTTAAGAATAGTAATAGACTGTCATTTCGAATCCAAACGATTTTTGTTGGGGTTAGAAATCTTGGACTTTTGAGATATCTCACCCGCCTGCCGGCAAAGGCAAGATCGAAAAAGTCGCTCATTCGATATGACAATTATATGTGATATTGGATTTTATTGTTTTGCCATAATCCTTTTACCAGTTGCTAAGTCCGTATTATGAGATTCCCTTTGCTATCGTTTCTCCAAAACTTATCAATTGAAATTAACTTCAAACTTTTTTATATATAATTTATTAAAAATTACAAATGAGTAAATTACTTTGAAAAGAATAATACTAGCTATAATTGCAATCATTTCATTCTCGAATTTCAGCCTTGCACAGGACAAAGTTTATGTTGCAGAAATTGAAGGAATGATAGATTTGGGCTTAGCGCCTTATGTTAAAAGGGTTGTGGAAGAAGCAGATAAGAATTCAGCATCAGCAATAATCTTTAAAATCAATACATTTGGCGGAAGAGTTGATGCTGCAACGCAAATTAAGGATGCAATAATAAATGCTAAGGTAAAAACAATTGCATTTATTGATAAACGTGCAATATCAGCTGGTGCACTTATTTCACTATCTTGCGATGAAATAATTATGGTACCCGGCGCTTCAATGGGTGCAACAACTGTTGTTGATCAATCCGGGCAAAAGCAGTCAGAGAAAAATCAATCATATATGCGGGCAGAGATGCGGGCTACTGCAGAAAGGACAGGTAGAAGAACTGATATTGCTGAAGGTATGGTTGATGAAACTGTTGTAGTTGAAGGTTTGGTTGACAGCACAAAATTAATTACTCTTACTTCGGAAGAAGCATTAAAGTATGGAATGGCTGATTCGGTAATTTCTGATTTTAGTTCACTTCTGGAAGCTTATGACCTCCAAGATGCTGAGGTTGTTAGTTTAGGCAGTAATTGGGCAGAAGATTTTATTCGTTTCTTAAATAATCCAATCATAACTTCAATCTTATTGATGGTGGCGTTAGTTGGAATGTTTACTGAAATAAAAACGCCAGGCTGGGGATTACCGGGAACCGCTGCATTAATTGCTTTAGCTCTCTTCTTTGGTACTGGATACATTCTTGAATTAGCATCAATTATAGAAATTATAATTTTCATTGCCGGAGTAATTCTACTAATAACAGAAATTTTTCTTATTCCGGGTTTTGGTATCTTTGGTGCTGCCGGAATTATCTTAGTTGTCGGCAGTTTATTTTTAGGTTTAATATCCGACTTTCCACTAGTAGATTGGGAAATGATACAAATGGCAACAATACAACTTGCAGTAGCGTTTATCTTAGCAATTATAGTCGTTTATATTTTGTTAAAGAACTTACCCAAAACGCAAATTTGGAACAAACTGGTTTTGAAAAGAAATATAGAAGCAGGTTCAGGCTATACTGCTGATGAGAAACTAAAAGGAATTCTTGGTAAGAAGGGCAAGGCTCTCACTGATCTTAGGCCTAGCGGAACGGCAATAATTGGAAATAGTAGAATTGATGTTGTTACTAATGGTGAGTATATAACAAAAGGGACCAAGGTTGTTGTTATTGATGAGGAAGGCTCAAAGATTGTTGTAGAGAAGAGTAAGTAAAACTAATTCCTTTGTCATTTCGAATCCCAGCTTTTTTTTTGTTGGGTGAGAAATCTTATTTTTACTTTTTAAAAGATTTCTCCCTATGGTCGAAATGACAAAAGGTATATCAAAACATAATTATTTTAGAGTAATGTAACGATATTTGTGTTATTAGACATGTCTCGTTTGGTGCTATTTATTGGATTCCCATTTGCATCAACACCTTCCATAAACATTGCCATTTCCAACTTTGTGTTCGACTCAGATTTTTCAACTAAGCCTCTAGAATAATTATAATTCAACTTACCTTCGGCTTGAAGATTTGGCTGTGAGAAAGTATATCTAACACCTTGTTTGTTAACAACATTATTGCCGCTCACACTAATAAATAAATTAGAAGTAATTGCTGCAGTAGTATCTTGTTCAAAATTTAAATTAGTAACTCTAAATACAGCAGTATTTTCAACATTAAAAACACCTAGAGGAGTGTCGTATTTTAACTGCCAAGTTGAATCAACACCGACCTCATCTTCTGCAACTACTTTAAATATTTGTTGAGTCAGCGGCATTAAACTTCCATTTGCAATATTATCTTTCATTTTTTCTTTGGTTTTGGCAGAAAGGGTATCGGGAACTTTTTGAATTTCAAGAATATTTCTCATTATTCTGTTTACATTATCAACCTTTACAACTTGTCCAATTTCATTAACACTAATTCGGAAGGGAACTTTCTTAACGGATTCGTAATCAACAAATTGAGCTCTTTCTCTAGTTGAATAAATAAACTTAGAGTCGTACTTCATAGACTGTTCGTTAAATATCGTTTCCGCAACTATTGAACTAATGCGTACTTCAATATTAGCTGTATTTTTTTCATCGATGCTTTTAACTAAGAAATTAAATCTGTAAGTAGCGTTTTGGGTTATTTCATTTGCAATGGTAGTATCTGCAGAAATCTCTTCGCTGCTTATTGCCTTGGTTTGAAGTTTATAAGAAAATTTGTCACCCTTTTTGAATCTATACCTAAGTTGTACTACCGGACCTTTCTCTTTAACCGGTTCAACAACTTTATCTTCTTTTGCAACAATCTCTTTTTTTGTCTCTTCATTTTTTCCGCAACTTATCAGAAGCAATAAAGTTAAAAGCACAATTAAAATTTTGTTCATTCTTCCTCTAATCTAATAAAGCAAATACTTTTCTCTAATTTGTTTGAATCCTTCAATCTTAATTTTATAATTATCAATTATTTCATTTGGATTTTTATCGCTCAAAATATCTTCTCTAAATGATGAACTTCCCCAGAGTCTGTCTATTGCTCTTTCTCTAAATGTCAAATCATCAGGATACAATCTATTAATTGTGTAAATCAATTTCACTGCAAAATCAATTGGTTGAAATGCACTTCTGTCTGTAACATTTATATAAGTTCCATTGCAAACTTCATTTTCATATTTTGGGGAAGAAGCCATATTTGGAATTTCAGTGGGAGTATAAAATGTATCTTTTACCTCAATGCCTTCAATATTATATTTATTCAATTCAGAAATGACTTTATTAGAATTTATATATGGACTTCCAATCATCAAGAAAGGGGAGTAAGTTCCTCGACCTTCTGATATATTTGTACCTTCTATTAAACATAAACCGGGATAGACTATTGCTGTTTCAAGATTTGGCATATTTGGGCTAGGTTGTACCCAAGGAATGTTGCAATCGTCAAAATAAAATTCACGTTTCCAATTTTCCATTTTTATGACTGTTAAATCAGAACTATTCTTTGTTTCTAGTATTTCAGTCTGATTAAAATATTGTGCTA
>CAYXXW010000253.1:0-4597 GCA_964469115.1 uncultured Melioribacteraceae bacterium | reverse complement strand
AGAGATGCCAATAGATTTAAATATTGATATCGAAAGTCCCCCTCAAGTTACAGGCTGCAGTGTTTTTCTGAGGAATTTAACGGCTGATTTTACAAAAGAGTATCCAATCGGTACATTTAGCACAGTTTCTGGTGCAGACTTGAGTATGGGTTTTCCTAAAGACAAACCCGATGCAGAAGTGACTTTTTCCGGTAGAATTCTAACCCAGAAATATACTAATTATCCATTTACTGATGGCTACTATTACTCTGGAGATATTTCAATTACATTTGGAGAAAAGGACGGAAAGATAGATATGGATTATATATCATCAGTTACTGCAAAATGGGAACGAGCTAAAGAGCCGGGTTCCATAATTGATTATTATAAAAACGAATTATCTGCAGCAATTGTTATCGAAAAAGATAAGAGTGTTGACTATTTGAGATTTAGAATTAGCGGTAATAAGTTATGTGAGAATATACAATCATTATATAATTATGAAGGTTATAGAACATGGAATGAAACTCTAATAGGTGGATCCTGGGAGTGTAACGAGGACAGTGAGCTGGAAATATATGTTTCGACACAATAATAAGTATATGTCTATTAGTTCTTGCTGCACTTGAAATTTTAATTGTAACTAAGAGGAAGCCATGAAAAAATCATTATCGCTCTTTATCGTAATGTTCATTATTTTCAACGGCTGCACAAAAGAAGAACCAACCGCACCAGAAGAAGAAATATCTACCGAAGTATTGGCTGAAGCCACAGTTGGTCCTGAAGGTGGAATTCTTGAAACAGAACAATTTAAATTGACAATTCCTTCCGGAGCATTGCTCGAATCCTCCAATATAAAACTATACATGGAAAACAAAAACAAACCTTTTGAAGGAAATGAAGCTACTGAACTTTTTCGTATTGATGGTCTTCCCATTAATAATCAAAAACCAATAAGAATGGCAATTAAATATTCAGGCTCATTATCCAACAGTAGTTATATTGCCATTGGCGAAGACGGATTTGTAAAGAGTTACGGCGGAGTCCTTACCTCATATTGTTTGTTTGAAGCATATGATTCGTCGGGTTATTTAGTGATTGATCTCCCAATTTCGAATTTGAATAGTTCTCAACAAAACTCATTAAATAAAAATACGGGAGTGGAAGAAATCGTTCGTGCAGTTGGACTTACAAATTTATACGGATACGATACACCCGAAGGACATTTTGGCATAATAGGAAGAATGGATAATACTACCATTGAGCAATATGAAGAATTAGGCTTTAAATTAGAAACAGCTTATGACTTGATTAGTTTGAAAGGATTTAAATATGATAAAAGGAAGTCTTGGCCAATATTAGTTGTGCTCAAAAGAATAACGGAAACAATTAATGGGCAATCCATGTTAGGCTACTATACAAGCGCAGACTGGTTGGGTAGTCATGGCTATATGGTCTTTGATATTGCTATTTTTAATTATGATGATTTATACGAAACGCTTGGTCATGAATTTCTACACTTAGTTCAAGACTTATATGATCCTAGAGATTGGGAGTCCAAATCCAAAAATGCCGGTGGTAATCATCTCTGGCTTGATGAGGCAACGGCGGTATATTCAGAAGAATTCTATTCCGATAATCCTTCCACATATATTCCGCCAAACTTTATTCCAAACAGCATGGTACTATTCGATGGAATTCATAAGGAGTTGGTACCTGCAATAAATCATGGTTATGGTTTATCGGCGATGATAAAATTTTTAGTAAATAAATATCCAGCGACTAAACTTGTTAATTTCTATGATCAAATAGCAAATAACAAACATCCTGTTGAAGCTGTCATCATTAGTACGGCTGATACTAAAGAATGGCTTGAAAAATTTTATCGCGAATATATTCTTGGAAATATATATGACAGAAATATGGAGTTTTGGCTAGAAAAAGCTCATAGTACGTATACAATAAATGCAGGCAATAAAACAAGAACACTTGCTCACAACTATCCCGATATTTCTGGAAGAATTTATAAAATCGAAATCAACCATTCAGACTTTGGAGAGAATAAAAGTTTGGAATTTAGCGTTGATGGAGGTGAGCTTTCACATCTGACACTTTTTAAATATAACACCAATAATCTTAAGTACATTGCCGATAATACTAATTCTTTGATTTCACCCAAAATTAGTGTGCTCAAAAATGACAACTCAAATTTATTAGCTCTAGTAACAAATAATAGGGCAAAATCGCCATTTACTGATAAGATAAAACTTATACTATCTATCGACACAAAAGAGATTATTAATATAACAAGTTGTTTTGTTGCACTTAGAAATTTAGATGTGACATATATTAGAACGTATAATAGTGGTGGGAGTGAGACTGAAAACTTATCATTTTCTACTGGATTCTTTCATGGGGATGGAAGTACCATTTCCTTTTCTAATAACACCTTTACCCAATCTCATGATTATACGGGGAATGACGGAATTCATTATACGGGTTTTGTTGAGCTAAAATTTGATGAAGGATTAAAAGAAGTTCTTTCATTCAATGCAAAATCAAAAATGGTTGATGAAGATAAATATTATGGTTATACAAGTGAAACAGAGTTAAGCGGACACAATATTGAAAAAACCAGTAGTAATGAATATATAATTGAGGGACTATTGACCTGCAGTAAAATGGGTTCCGTTAAATACTATAAACAATATTCAAGTTATAAATATGAATTGCAAAGTGTGATCGGATGTAATGATTCAACAGAGATCGAGATAAGTATATATTAAAAAGAATAGATCAAAAGAATCATCTTTTCTAATAAAGTCTAATTTCGAAACACTTGGAGGAAATTCATGAAATATGTTTATGCACTCCTGATAATAATTTTTATCACCATCTCTTCATGTAAAGAAAACGAGCCAACCGCACCAGAAGAAGAAACGCCACAAGAAGTTTTAGCTGAGGCCACGATTGGACCTGAAGGAGGAATACTAGAAACGGAGGATTTTAAACTTACTGTTCCAAGCGGAGCATTTGATCAATCTTCAGAGCTAAAGCTCTATATTGAAGATAAAGATTCATCGAATGAAAACAGCGTTACTCCACTTTATGTAATTGAGGGAATGCCAGAAAATTATATGTTTCCGATAGAAATAAGTGTAAGATATGTGGGAGCGGTCTCTGGAATACTTTACATTGAAAGAGGAGCAGAAATAGAGGTTGTTTATTTAGATAGCACTTATAGCACAACTGTCTTTAAATTATTCAGCGCTACAGACGAAAATGGATTTCTTATTACTAACCTTTCTGATGGACAATCTTACGGCAATTATAAATTAAATAAAGGAGTCAATGGGAAAGGAAAAACCACGATTGAAGGATTTTTTAATGGAATTTTAGCGTCATCAGATCATTTTAAAATAAAAAGTGTTGACTTTCCAATTGATATATGGAGTTCACAATATCAAATAATATTGAATCAATTTGAATCTTTTTACGATAAGTATAAAGATTTAGGTATTGAAGTAAGTTTAACAAAATGGCCAAAAGTTATTACAGCTAAAAAGGAACCGATCAGCTTTGGTTATGGTTTTCCTTGTGAAGTTGATAAAAATGGAAATGACTTATTTATAAGAAACTATCCTAATTTAGATATGACCGAGTACTACTGGTTTTGCGAACGTAATTTATTATCAATAATATTAAGAAAATACAAAACATCTGCAACGCAAGAGTGGTTTTACTCAGGATTAGCAGATTGGTTCATACATAAATACGATCATATATGGAAAAATGTATATAATCACTCATATAAAAAAAAGATAATCACTCAAATGAATAAAGGGGAAAATAATAGATATTTTATAAGTGGTTTAATTGAGTTTCTGATATCCAAATATGGTGAAGGAATAATGAAAGATATTCTGAATGAAATTGAAAATAATAATTTACATCCAATATTATCCCTAACATCTAACAATAGGTTGCCAAAACATTGGCTTGGTGATTTTCACAGATCAATACTAATAGCTGAATTATGGTTGAAAAGGTTACAAAATCCTAATCCCAATTATACCATGATTGATTTCTGTAATGAAAACTGGTCAGCGGAATTCGGAATTGAAGACACAACCACTATTATAAAATGGACAGAGACTTACAAAGACTTATCAGCAAAATTATTTAGAGTTAATCTTCTCCCCGGATTAAATGAAGAAGCAAGATTGAAATTTACCGTTGAGGGGGGAGATGCTGAGATATCCTTGTTTAAATATAAAGGTTCGGAAATTGAATTTATATCAAATTCTGAGAAAGCAGATAGTATTAGCAACATTCGGGATTTGGCTGATAATGGGTACCAACTAATTGCACTAGTCTCAAATAGAATGCCTAATTATCCAAATTTTACAAATTCTGATATTGAATTAAAGATAGAACAAATAAGTGAAAAACCCTTACCAAAAGTTACAGCCTGCTCAATCCATCTAAAGAATTTGGAGGTAAATCAAATATTGCATTATGAGAGTGGTGATGTTCAAAGCTCTGGATTTATAACTTGGCACTTAAATGTTATTGGAGAAAGTGTTAAAACTTTTGAAAACAATATATTCCACCAAAC
>CAYXXW010000252.1:0-4621 GCA_964469115.1 uncultured Melioribacteraceae bacterium | reverse complement strand
AGTTAAAATGGGTTGATATAAAACTATCTTTGGTTTGAGAATGTTTTCAGGTAAATAATCAACTCTAAAGTTTTTAACGGTTTTTTTGTCTTGCTCATTTACAATCTCAATTGTAATCTCATTTTCTCCCAACTCAAGATTCAGCTCATAGAAAAACTCACCGGAGTTCAAGATATTTAAATATTCTTGATTAACTGATGATTCCTTTATTCCATATTTATCTTCAACCTTCCCTTGCAAAATCAATAATTGATCTGAAACTTTTATATATCCGTTGACAATATTAGGTGAAGACAAGATAATTGAAGGAGCGGAAATAACTGCTTCAGTGGTTTTACTTTTTTTCGAGAAAAGGCTTCCAGCTTTGGATTTCCCGGATACTTGTCCAAATGCCTGAGAAGAAAATATTACTATTAATATAAAAATTAACTTTTTCATTTTAGTCTCTCTAAATTAAGGTCTTGTTGGAGGGGTTGGAAAACTTGTGGTCGGAGGTGTAGTTCCACCGCCATTCTCATCACTTCCCCCTAAAAGTACTGCTGCAGCAACTCCACCGCCCACAACCGCCGTACCTACATAATAGTACCATGGAATTCCGCCTGAAGATTCTATCTTTTGAGCAAGGACTTCAAAATAAAAATCGTCTCCATCGAACATTAAAAATTCATCCTCAGTAACATCCCAAATAATTGTTTTGCGAACTCCGGCATACTGTCCATCTCCTATATCATTTGAAAGATTCTCAGGCACATAGCTGAATGAAGCATTGTTCAGTCTTTTTAAGACAGTTGTAATATCGAACTCAGCATTTTGAGAAGATGTTAGAGTATAGTAAATAAAAATTTGTTCTCCCTCAGCTTCAAAAGAAACATTTGTAATAGCTTGAGCATTGATAATATTCATTGTAATCAAGCTGCAAAAAAGTATTAAGATGTATTTAGTAATTGATTTCATTTTTACTCCCTTAATATCTTATATAAATTTTAATCATGAGCTATTCTAATAACAACCGGTAATATTGCTTTATCATTACTTTTGGCTTTAAATGAAAGCATCTCGCCATCTGTATATTCAATATTCTCTCTATCAATTACTGCATCGCCTATTGCACTATCAAGGTTCTCTAAAAAGTCACTACCATTTTCTTCAAATTTCACAAGGATCGAATCAATATCAAGTTCTGTATTTGAGTATAAGAAAACATAGTAAGTTGTCCCATCGTTTTCATCGAGCATGGTATAACTTCCTTCACTCGGTATTGCAAAATTATTTTCTGCGTATGGAAGATAGGGTGACATTTGGTCATGGAACGGAAATATTTTATAAGTGACATTTGTAAGATCTGTCCCAAAGGCATAAACATAAGCCGGTTGATTATTCGATACAAAAAGCTCAAAAAGAGTTCCCGATACATAAGGTTTTTCAAAACTAATATAATCTTCTTCAATCACCGTCCTCATCGCTTCACCGCTGCTTTCAACAAATTTAAGTGAACCTGATAAATCCCATTGATCTTTTTCACTAATAACTTTATCAATCAGTTCGAATGCAAATAAACAGAAAAATTGAAAGTCCTCATACTTAATCCAAGTATAACCACCATTCCCCCATTTAGTGCTCCAACTATTCATAATCTCAAAAGCTCCGCCATATTTATCATCATCATAGCCAACCAAACACATTGCATGACCAACAGGCCACTGCTTAAAGTCTTTTTTACTTGGTTCCCATACATCATTTGCTGAGAAAAAAGAGTTGGGGCAATTTAGAGCAATTACAACGGGCTTAAATTCCGATAAACTTTTCTTAACTCTTTCTACCTTATTTTTTGTAAACCTATCGGAGACTTCCCTGTATTCTACAATGGTGTGATATTTTGCAATATCTTTCTGATCTTCTGATACAGTTAATTCGCAGTCATAAGCAAAATCTCTCAATTTCAAGCCGCCTTGATTTTTCAGAATATCAAGAGCATCTATAATCGAAGCTCCACCGTAACAATCCTTGCCCATTTTAATCTGATTATATATATAAGATGGAGAGAAAGTATTTTCATCAATTTCTTCTCTAGACCAGTTATTGCGCATTGCCTCTAATATTGTTCTTCCAGCATAAGCGCTAGACCATCCTGTACAAGTGCCATATGCTCCCTGTGATCCTGGTGTTGGCGAAAATTCTTTTATGGAAATAGATATAGGAAGGTTTTGGTAATCACCTCTAGAAAGTGTAACCGACTTTGCATCATTCTCAAAATATTGATCTTCGATTAGAAGACCTGTTCCATAATCTTGTGAATAAACTACATCAATGACTAAAAACACAACAAACATAATTAATAAATTAATCTTCATAATTTAGTCTCTGTTTTGTTTTCTTCAACATTAAACGGGCTAATATTCCATTTTGTAAAAGCTTCGTTCCTTAATTCAAGCTCCAAGAGAAAGCGAAGATACTCACCCCAATAAAATTCCAGGTTGGGACTTAATTCCGCACTTTTTTCAAAATATTCAACAGCCAACTCATTCACTCCTTCTGATTTAAGATATCTGGCAATTATTAAGTAATTCAAGGGTGATTTTTGAGAAATAAAGTCATTCTTAATGGAGATAATTTTATCATCCAAAACAGCTTTACTATTAGGACTTATTAGCATAAATGAGATGCTATCAATCTCATTATTATCAGATGAGACATCGAATACAGTCCAGAAATAATTCTTATCGTACAGAAGATTGATTTCTGCTAAATTCAGAGTTAGCGCGGTATCCTTAGTCTCCTGCATGTAGAGAGTATTTCCATCTTCATTAAAGAGTCTGAAAATATATGATGTAGTATCGAGCAATGGATACCAAGAAAAGGTATATACAGTATCAAGAATCTTCCCAATCTTTGGTGCTGCCGCTTCAACCTTGCTGAATGTTTTTCTCACAACTGCACCCAATGTTTTCATTTCATTATTTTTTTCTTCGCTCGTTGACATCTCAGTAAAAATAAATTCAGTGATCTTCTCGGTTATGGAATTCCTTTTCATAATAAAAAGAGAATCAAGGGAAGCCAAATTGTAAATCCCCTTCTCAGATAGTTCAATACTTCTAAAGTTGGTATCTACTAAAACCAAGTAGCCGTTTCTGCTTAACTCAATTCTTTCATAAGGTTTTAATTTATCACCAACAAATATTTCAACTGGTTCTTTGGAGATTTTATGCAGTAGGAAAACCCCTCCGGATTTGGTTAAGACCGTATACTCATTTTCCTGGCAAACTAATGCAATTGAGGAAATAAGAATTAAAAGCAGTATTAATAATGTAAGTCTCATGATTTTTTCCTGAGAATAAATTTTTGATAAAACAACTCAGCTAAATGTTTAATTAAATTATCATAAAGAACAACCGTGCTAGGTATGAATATAAGACCAATCAGTAAAAGAGTGAAACTCATTTTATAACCAAATATAAGTAAAAGATAAACATTAATAATCAGAACTAATACAGTCTGCACGAAAATTAATACTTTGGCAATACCGCCGTAATAATCGGTTAACTTCTTTCTCACTTTCCTGATATAAACCACATTTATAAAACAGATAATAAATGCCATCAGCGTGCTTATCCACGCAGGCACTGTATTGATATAATCCTCATTTAATATCATTGATATTATATTTGCATGAATTACAACGCCATACATATCGGGGTAAGACCTACCTGCATAAACTTCATTCAAAGGTGTAAAATAGATATCCTCTAAAATTTTCTCTGTTAGGGTCGTGCCCAAAAATCCCATAAGTACAATCTTATTTTTAATAAATGATAAATCAACATTTTCTCTTTTATAAAAATCTTTATCTATTGTATAGAATTTATCAATATTCCCTCTGTAGTTTATTATTTCTAAATCGTTGGCTCGTGCTCTAAGTTCTTGGTAAGCATTCATATTGAATAATTCAGCTACCCTTACGGCAAATGCAGGTACAATATTATTTTTCACCTTTGAATAAGGTCTAAATGATCTTATGGTTTTTGAAGAAGCCCCATATTTTGTAGGAAGATTGGCATAACCGAATATTGAGTTCTCATTAAATTTTGAATAAGGTTGAATATGGCTTTCATAATAATCGCCATCTTCATTGTATTTATCCAGAACGCTGACCAAGACCAATTTATTAGTGTTAGCAAATGCTTTTTGTAATGAAGCATCATTTGAAGTTGATGTCGCCCCGGCAAATATTGCATCAACTCCAACAACTTTAGGTTCAAATGAATTTATAACATCTAATTGTTCAGCAATTTGTGCTCTATCGAGTTGCCCAATGTTTACAAGTACAATATTTGTATCAAGGTCATGCTCAGGAGACATTTTTGAAAAGACAATATCATTAAGATCAAAATCCCCGACAGCTTTTGCGAGAGGATCTAAGAATATTAGTTTGTATGGAATAATTGAGAATAGCCAAATAATTACAAAAATGAGAATAGTAATTATAAAACTTTCAAAGTAGGACCGACGTTTCATTATTATATGCCTTGATATAATAAAATAAATAAGAACAAAGCAATGTTTTGAGAAAGGCTGATTACATTACTTTTGACAGATAAAAATAATTTATATTAATAAAAATTAA
>CAYXXW010000251.1:0-4640 GCA_964469115.1 uncultured Melioribacteraceae bacterium | reverse complement strand
AAGAGTGAAAATACATCTAAACCGCATCTCGCCTATAGTGCAGCTGGAATTGCTATTGCTTCCAGTTTATTTTTTTTATTAGATGATACAATAAGAGATGAAATATTGTGCTCCTCAGTAAATAAAAATAATACATTTCTAAAGATAGGTCATAGTTACGGAGATATTTACTATAATATTGGTTTAGCAGGCTTCATATATGCATCTAATATTATTATTAGTAATGATAAATTTAGCTCAGCAGGGAAGTCTCTTTTTGAATCATTGCTTGTTGGAGGTTTAGCCTCAATAACAATAAAATATATCTTTGGAAGAAGCCGACCTTACAAAGAAGATGGAACTACGCAATTTAATTGGTTCGAGACAGAGAATATTTATAATTCTTTACCTTCCGGTCATGTAATAACTGCATTTACAACAAGCACTGTAATTTCGAATTACGTTGAGAATATTTATGTATCTATTGCTCTTTATAGCCTAGCAGGATTGACTGCCTTTCAAAGAATAGCAACAGATAATCATTGGTTCTCAGATGTATTCCTTGGTGCTGGCATTGGTGTTATTGTTGGTTCTTATTTTTCAAACTTGAACAAATCAAAACTCTCAGAATCTTCTTCTGTAAATTTAGTCCCATTTATCTCAAAATCTAATGCAGGTCTTTACCTATTTCTAGAAATTTAGAGGTTATCAGTATTCAACAAAATAATTTTTAATAAATATTCTATATCTTTGAAATTGAGAAATCTTAAGTCAACGGAGGAAATTTGGATTTATTAGTTGTTGGTTCAGTTGGATTAGATCATGTAGAAACCCCATTTGGAAAAATTGATGATGCTCTTGGCGGAGCTGCAACCTACATTTCATTATCTGCAAGTTATTTTACTAAACCAGTAAAACTAATTGGCGTTGTGGGAGACGATTTTCCTAATGAGCATGTTGATATGTTAGAGGAACATTTAGTAGAACTGGATCATTTAGAGGTTGTTAAAGGAGGTAAAACTTTTAGATGGGGAGGAAGATATCATTATGACTTAAATGTGCGCGATACTCTTTATACTGAACTTAATGTTTTTGAAAATTTCGATCCGGTTGTACCTGAGAAACTTAGAAAAAATAGTTTTGTTACTTTGGGAAATATACTTCCTTCACTCCAGCAAAAAGTTATTGACCAGCTTGAAGGCAATAATTTTGTTGTTACCGATACGATGAATTTATGGATTGAAACAACTTATGATGATCTTTTAAAAGTACTAAAAAGTACAAATGTTTTGATTATTAATGATTCTGAAGCTAGACTCCTTTCAAAAGAAGCCAATTTAATTAAGGCAGCTGCAGCAATAAGAGATATGGGACCAGAATATTTGATCATTAAAAAAGGCGAGCATGGTGCATTACTCTTTAAAGATGGGGTTATCTTTTCGGCTCCTGCTTATCCAATTGATTCAATATTTGATCCAACTGGAGCAGGTGATAGTTTCCTAGGCGGTTTTGCAGGATATCTACATAATTCAGGGGACATGAGCTTTGATAACTTTAAGAGAGCAGTAATTTATGGCAGTACAATGGCTTCATTCTGCGTTGAAAAATTCAGCACAAAAGGTTTAGAAGATTTAGATAAACTACGTATTCATGATAGATTTTTGGAATTTAGAGAATTATCAAGATTTGATTATGACTGATTTTAAGTCAATAGAATTCAAAGATGATAAATTAATTTTAATTGATCAGACAAAACTTCCCCTTACCGAAGAGTATATCGCAACAGATGATTTTGAGAGGATAGCAGTATCAATTGAAAGATTAGAAGTAAGAGGTGCACCTGCAATTGGGATTTCTGCAGCTTATGCATTAGCTCTTGGAATTAAAAAAGATCATCAATTTGATTTAGTTTTTGAGAGATTAGCTAAAACAAGACCAACCGCAGTAAATTTATTCTGGGCTTTGGAAAGAATGAAAAAAGTCTATCATTTAAATAAAAAAGCAGTTGACCTTTACACAATATTACTTTCTGAAGCAATAACAATTCATGATGAAGATATTGAAATGTGTGACAAAATCGGAAAAAACGGATTTAACATATTTCAAAAAAAATCAAATGTTCTAACTCACTGTAATACAGGAAAACTAGCCACAGGAGGGGAAGGGACAGCTTTTAATGTAATTAATTATGCATTCAAAAAAGGTATGGTAAATTATGTATATGCAGATGAAACAAGACCCTTACTTCAAGGATCACGATTAACCGCATTTGAGCTTAGTAAAGCTGTGATCCCATTCTCAATAAACAGTGATTCAACCGCAGCATTCTTAATGCAAAAGGGGAAAGTAGATTTAGTTATTACTGGCGCAGATAGAATTGCTTTAAACGGCGATTCGGCAAATAAAATTGGCACCTATAATTTGGCGGTCCTTTGTAAACATCACAATATCCCTTTCTATATTGCTGCTCCAACATCCACAATAGATTTAAATTGTGCAATGGGTAAGGATATTAGTATTGAATTTAGAAATAAATCTGAATTAAATTCATTTAGAACAGAAAAGATAACTTCTGAAGAGTATGATATATTTTCTCCTGCATTCGATGTAACATCAAATGAATTAATAACCGGAATTATCACCGAAAAACAACTTCATAAACCTCCGTTTAATTTTCTTGAAATATAATAAAATAGCATGTCAGAAATAATAAAAGACGAAGCCATAATTTTAAGAAAAACTAAGTTCAGTAATTCTAGTCTTATTCTTCAGCTTTATTCTAAAGATAACGGTAAAATCTCAGTCTTAGTGAAAGGAGCAAGAAGTTCAAAATCGAAAATTGGCAGCAAAATTGACACACTAAATCATGTTGAGTTCATATTTTATAAAAAAGCAGGACGGGATATTCAGCTTGCCACAGAAATAAATTTAATTGAGCATTATCCAAAAATAAAGGAAGACCTAGAAAAAATTAAGTATGCTTCTTCTATTTGCGAGTTGATAATGAAATTAATTCCTGAACACGAGGCTAGTGAAAGAATCTACAAAGGTACAATTAAAATGTTAAATCATTTTGATAATTCAAAAGATAGTGAGAATCTTCTTTTTGCAAAGTACATAGTCTTTTTTATAAAAGAAACAGGTTTTGAACTTTCGTTTGAAAAATGTTCAATATGTAATAAAGAACTAAAAAATGAAACTCCAAATGCTTTTAGTTATTCAGATGGAATTATTTGTGGGGAGTGTAATGAAGATAAAATGCTGACCTATCAATTATCGGTGGAACTTTATAATTTATTCGAGTGTTTAACTAAAAAAAATAATATTGGATATTACAAAAAAGAGAATATTGAAAATCTGATTTTTATTTTAGAAAAATTTCTAATTTATCATAACTCAGAATTTAACGGACTAAAATCATTAAAAATATTATAATAAAAGGAAGGCAGTAATGAAAGGTCGTAATTTATTTGGAACAATATCATTGTTAATTGTTGGAATTGTTTTTGGGGCTATACTTGTTTCCAGCGCGGATCTTGTAAAACCTAGTAAGGCAGAAGAAATTAAGATTGGCAGCACATCATCTCCTGTTGAAAATGTTACATTAAGTGATTTTAACAGCGCTTTCATCGAAGTAGCTGAAAAAGTAACTCCTTCAATAGTTAGCATTACTGTAGTTAGGCAGGTCACAGAGAATCCTCATAAAGGTTTTGATTTTGATATCCCTTTCTTCTTTAAAAAAGAGGATGGAACACCAAGGAACAGTCAAGGTGGAGGAAGTGGCGTTATAATTTCAGAAGATGGTTATATTCTTACTAATAATCATGTTGTGGAGAAAGCTGTTAGTGTAAAAATAACTTTATTTGATAAGAGAGAATTGGATGCCGAAGTGGTTGGAAGTGACCCGTTAACAGATTTGGCAATTGTGAAGGTTAAAGCAGACGATCTTCCCGCTGCATACTTAGGTGATTCTGATAAATTAAAAGTAGGCAGTTGGGTAATGGCAATTGGCAATCCATTAAGTTATTTAACATCAACTGTTACTGCAGGAATAGTAAGTGCAATTGGCAGAAATATAAACATCATACAAGACAATTATGGTATTGAGAATTTTATCCAGACTGACGCAGCTATTAATCCTGGCAATAGCGGTGGCGCATTGGTTGACCTTAACGGTGCAGTTATTGGAATAAACTCGGCTATTGCTACAAATGGATTCTCTTCAAGTTACATTGGTTATGGTTTTGCAATACCTATCAACATGGCAAAGTCTGTAGCTCAAGATTTAATAGAGAATGGAGAAGTAAGCCGAGGCTATATTGGTGTTAGCATAAAAGAAGTAGATGCTGCCACAGCAAAAGCATTAGGTCTTGAAAAACCAATGGGAATAATGATTCAAAATGTAGTTGAAGAGGGAGCTGCCTCAAAAGAAGATATAGTTCCTGGTGATGTTATACTCAAAGTTGATGGAAGAAATGTTAATAAACCAAATGAACTTCAAAGTTATATAGCCAGAAAAAGAGCAGGAAACAATGTTGAACTTTTAATTTTTAGAGACGGTGATGAGATTAAAAGAACGGTTAAACTTAAAGCAAGAGATACTATAAAAGATGAGAATGAGGTAGCTGTTGATTCTAAAAAAGAAAAGAAAAAAGATCCAA
>CAYXXW010000250.1:0-4649 GCA_964469115.1 uncultured Melioribacteraceae bacterium | reverse complement strand
CAACCATGTCACCTGACATTCCAAGATTTTCAAATATTGGTTTTACATCATCAAGTGAGGACATTGGACCAGAAATTTTGCCGACTGTCTTTGCAATATTCAAATATGAATCTGCACCAGGAATTATTGCAGAAATTGCACTAAATTGATCTGCTCCTAACTTATCAGAAGCAAGTTGCAATAATGCTCCCGCTCCGCCAAGCGCCTGAGTATCAGTAACACCCAATTGACTTGTTAATGTTTTTAGAAGTCCATCACCAACATTAAGTGATGAACAGCCATTCAAGAAAACTAAACTCAAGAGAGTTAGAACGAATACATTTTTTACTTTTTTCATTTTATCCTTATTTAATTAGGGGAATTTATTTTTTTGAAAGTTTTTCCAAAGATTCTTTTGCCATATCAGACATTTTTGTATTTGGGTGATTAGTAAGTAAATCTTCCCACTGTTTTTTTGCAGCAGCAATATCGCCAATTTTTGCATCTACTACACCAAGATTATATTTCGCTTGAGCATTATTAGGATCAATAACTAAAATTTTAGTCAAATACTCAATTGATTTGTTAAAATCATTTTTATTATAATAAAGAATTGCTAGTTGAGTCATAATATCTGTTCTTTTGTTATCAACAGATAGAATATTTTGATATAGCTCAATAGCTTTTTCTTCATTGTGAGCAGAAGCTAATATTACTGCATACTCTCTTATCTTGGCAGTATCTGCCGGATTTTTAGAAATGTAGGCATCAAGCTCATTCATTTTATTTCTGAATTCCGAAGTTACATTAGTACTTGAAGGCTTATCACCAGACTCCAATGAATTATGAATATCATCATTTGGAATTTGACTAGTTTCGCTTATTGGAGCAGTTTCTTCTTTTTCTTCTACAGAAGAAAATATTATAATTGTAACTAATGCAACAACAATAATTCCGATATAAATGTATAATGGTTTTAGTTTCATAACAGCCTATGTAATTTTTATAATAATTTAACAAATCATTATAAATAATTTACAGATTTTTAACTTGAATTGGATAATTTATCTTTTTATTATAAGTATAATTCATAAATAAATAAGGAGTACCTAGATGCACAAAATAAAATATTTTTCATTTGCTCTATTTTTACTTTTTTTAAGTTCAACTTTAATTGCTCAAGTTGAAAAGACTGCAAAAGAAAGTAAGATAAAGATCGAAAAGAAAATAGAAAAAACTTCCAGTGATGTAAAATCTGCAAAAGATATGGTTGAAGCAAAATCGACAGATGTTAAAAAAGCTTGTAGTCAGGATTGTAAAATGGAATGCTGCAGCACAGAAGCTAAAGAAATGAAAGCCCATAAAATGGAAGCTCACGGAGAGTATTGTAATTGCGAAAACTGTTCAACAGTAAAATCTTCAGCTTCCGAAGAAATGGAAATGATGAAAAAAGCTCATGCAGCTGATTGTGGTTGCGAAGGCTGTAAAATGGCTAAAGCAGAAATGGAAAAACAAAAAGCTCATGGTGAAGATTGCACATGCGATGGATGTGCAAAAACATAGTTTTAACCTTATAAGTTTTATTAAGTCCGGAATATTGAATAAATGTTCCGGATTTTTTTTACCAATTCTATATTCATTCATAGTTGAAATAATCGATATTAAGTACTATTTTATTTTCACTTTAACTATTACATAATATAATGATGAAAAATATACTTACTATATTTTTATATTCTATTGCTATCCCCTATTGCATGTTTTCGCAAATTAGTATACATAAATATATAACCTTTGAAGATGGTTTAGTTCAAGGACAAGTTACTTCAATGATGCAAGATAGTAAGGGTTATATCTGGTTTGCCACTTATGATGGAGTAAGTAAATGGGATGGAAAACATTTCGAAAATATTCAAACTCATAATGGTATGCTCGCACCAATAGCATTAGATATAAAAGAAGGTTCAGATGGTAAAATTTATATTGGCTGTTACCAAGGAGGTGTGTTGGTTTACAACAATGGAGTTTTGGATACATTAAATGAGAAGAATGGATTGGTTAGTAATGAAATATTAAGTATTGGAAAGCTTAGTAATGGAGATATGCTTTTTGCAGGAAGTGGTAATAAAATTACAAAATTAAGAAATGGTAAACTCTTAGACTGGGGGAAAGAAGTTAATTACCCTAACGAGGTTAAGTACACTATACGTGATTTTTATGAAGAAACAGATGGTACACTTTATATTGCAACACAGCAAGGATTATTAATTTATAAAAATAATTCGTTTGAAATACTAACTACAAAAGATGGTTTAAATAATAATTTGCTATTAAGTGTTAAAGGTGATGGAAAAGGTACAATATATACTTGTTCATATAAAGGTATTAATAAAATTGTAAATGGGAAAATAACTAAGTTAACTGATAAACCTGGATTAAGTGATGCCTTCAGTTTTGACTTACATATCAGCAACGATGGAATAATGTATGCCGCAACATATAATGGAATAATAGTTGAGGACAATTCAAGTATAAAAACACTTACCGAAAAAAATGGGCTATCATTTAACAGCTGCATGAGTGTTTTTCAAGATAGTAATGGAATGATCTATTTTGGGACTTCCGGTAAAGGTGTAAGTATCTACAACCCAAAGGAAAGTATAGTCAACTATAATAAAAGTACTGGGCTACCAAATGAAAGTATTTGGTCAATAATAAAAGCAAAAGATAAAACTCTTTATCTTGGTTCTGAAGAAGGATTAATTGTTATAAATGAAAATGAAACAAAAATTCTAAATTCAAAAACTGGCTTAGTTGATGATTTTGTTAGAGTAGTAAGAGAAAGCCAAGATGGAAGAATATTGATTGGTACTGATAATGGTTTTAGTATACTAGAAAATAAAAATATTATTAATTACAATTTTAATGATGAAACAGCAATAAGTAAAGTTTATTCAATTGCAGAAACAGATTCTGGTGAAATATATCTTGGCACTCAAACCGGTTTAGTAATACTTAAAGACGAGAAAATAAAAAAAGAAGAATCGGAAAATATATCGAGTGTAATTGAAAAAGAACTAGGTGGTAAAACAATATTCTCAATATCAAAAACAAAAACTGGCTTAATGGTATTTGGTACGTTATATGGTTTAGTATTATATGATAAAAATGAGTTTACATTTTTTACGACTAAAAACGGATTGGTTGATAACATTGTTAATGCAACTCATATTATGAAGGATGGTTCAATTCTTGTTGGAACATATAAAGGGTTAAATATAATTAGAAATGGAATTGTTGCTGATACAATAGATGTTACAGATGGTTTAAGTCATAATTCGGTTGCAGATATTGAAGAAGACAAAAAAGGAAGGATTTTTGTTGCTACCACCGGAATAAATATTTTAACAAACATTAATGATTCCCTAAGCATTAAACACATTGATAAATCCGATGGACTAGTTGATAATGATTATACACTTGAAAGTATGTTTACTGATGAAGAAGGAAATTTGTGGCTAGGCACCCTTTATGGAATTACTAAGTATAACCCGAACCTTGATGAACCAATAAAAACTCCCCCAAATATATACATAACTGGATTACAATTATTTAATAAAGACTATTCTCTAAAAAACATTTTTGATAATCTTGAATTTAACCATGATCAGAATTTTTTAAAATTTATTTATACTGGTATAAATCTTTCAGCACCTAATAAAACTAAATATAAATTTAGACTTTCTGGAATTGATAACAATTGGGTAGAAACAGGAGAAAATTTTTCAAATTATACCAATCTTGATGATGGAGAATATAAGTTTGAAGTAAAAGCTGGAAATGAATGGGGCTTTTGGAGTAACCCAACTTCCCTATCGTTCATTATTCATCCTGCCTGGTGGGAAACATGGTGGTTTTATTCGCTTGTTGTTCTTACGCTCGGGTCACTAATTGCATTTATTGCTTCATACAGATATAGAAACTTACTTGCCGTCGAAAAAATAAGAACAAAAATATCTACAGATCTTCACGATTCAATTGGGTCAGGACTTTCTGAAATTACAATTTTAAGTGAGTTACTAAATGCTCAGCCAAATGCTAAAGTTGATGATCTTAAAAATGGGTTAGGTAATATTTCAGTTACGGCTCGTTCACTTGTAGGAAATATGAGTGATATTGTTTGGCTTGTCAATCCAAGTAAAGATTCACTAAGAGATTTATTACTTCGACTCCAAGACTCGTATCAAGAGGTTTTGGCTCAAGCAAATATTTCTTTTGAAATTAAAAATATTGAACAGCTGGAAAAATTGAGATTGCCAATGACTTTTCGTCAGCATCTTTTTCTGCTGTTTAAGGAAGCTATTAATAATGCATTAAAATATAGTAAATGTTCGGAATTGATTTTGGATATACAACAAAGCGGCAAGGAACTTTATCTTTCTTTGAGTGATAATGGCATTGGTTTTGATTTAGAGAACTACAAAGAAGGAAATGGTTTAATAAACATGCAGGAAAGAGCAAAAGCTATATATGGAGAATTAGAAATATTCTCAGATATTAATGAAGGTACTACTCTCAAGTTTTATGGTAAAATATAAGAATTTCCCGTCATTTCGGGTATAATAGTCATAATCTGTTGCTAAAATAGCTATAAGTTGTTCTTTTACATA
>CAYXXW010000249.1:0-4658 GCA_964469115.1 uncultured Melioribacteraceae bacterium | reverse complement strand
TTTTTAAAATATTTTAATAACAGATATAATTATGTAATTGGAGAAAAGTCTATTAAGGTAAAAATTATTGATGGGTAAGTAACTCAACTTGCGCAATAGCAGCAGTAACTGCATTTTCAACTCTTAAAATACTCTGACTAAGTTTATATTTAATGAATCCTTTTTCTTCCATATAATTTATTTCAAAATCATTCCAGCCGCCTTCAGGACCAATAGCCAAAATAATTTTGCTAAAATTAGTTAAAGGAGTATTATTCAAATAATTTTCTGTGTCAGGGTGAGCAAGCAGACATAAGCAATCTTTATTTATTTTTTCAAAATCATCATTAAAGAAAGCTTTAAATCTTTTGTGAATAGAAACCTTGGGAAGAAATGTTCGCTTCCCCTGACTAAGTCCTTCAATTAAATATTTTGTATAATTCTCTTCTTCCAAAAGTGGGGAATGGAAATAACTCTTTTCAACTTTTTCTGAGCGAATTAAATATAGATTAGTAACTCCCATTGTTGCACATGTGCTAAGTACCTTTTTTAATGTTTGAGGGCGGGGAAGTGCACAGATTATATCTATTTGAGGAAGCGTTTGTTTATTAGAATCAAGTTGAACTATTTCTAGCTTTGCTGAGGTTTCAGTTAATCCATTTATCTTTGCCGTTCCTGTTGGTCCGTTTAATAATCCTACTTCAATCATATCATTAAGTTCAGCCTTTAGTATTTTATTAATATGATGAAATCGTTCATCGTTAATTTCATAATAATGACTATTGAGCTTATCTGAATTATCTAGAATAATAATATTCATAGGGATTTGTAATTTGGAAAAATTTTAATTTAACAATTTTCAAAGTTAAATTCAAAACAAGATTAAAAGATAAATTTAACTTGAATAAGAATTGGAATTTATCTATAATTCTGTACAGTTAAAAAACATTTTAGCTTTTAACTACAATATTATAAAAATTGAGTACTCTATAATTAATGCAAAACTCAACTTACTTATTCAACTCTACTAAAATTACTAATTTAAGTTTTTTACGAACTTGGGAGTTTATTAACATGAGAAATGTTATACTTCTTCTGTTTTTTTTAGGTCTGTCTAATATAACAGCTCAAACAGCAGGTAAAATCACCGGAACAATTACAGATCCCAATTCTGGTGAACCTGTAATTGGTGCAAATGTTATAATCCTTGGTACAAGTCAAGGTGCGGCAACAAATATTGATGGTTATTACGTCATCTTAAATGTTTCGCCAGGGACATATGATCTAAAATCTTCATCAATAGGTTACACACCAAAAACAATGGTAAATGTACGTGTTAATATTGATCAAACTACTCTTGCTGATTTTGAGCTTAGAGAAGAAATCTATGAAACGGGTGAAGTTATTGTTGTTGCTCAAACTCCAATTGTACAAAGGGACGTTGCTTCGAGCGGTGTTAACTTAAACTCAGAAGAAATTCAGAATCTGCCCGTTGTAAATATTGCAAGCGTAGTTGGTTTGCAAGCCGGTGTTATTGGTGAGGAAATTAGAGGAAGCGGATCACTTGATGAAGTTGTATATCAAGTAAATGGTGTAACAATGCGTGATGGTAGGAATAATACACCTTATTCAAATATAAGTTTTACTTCTGTTGAGCAAGTAAAAGTTCAAACTGGCGGATTTTCGGCAGATGTTGGCGAAGCTCGTTCGGGTGTTGTTCAAGTAGTTACTAAAGAGGGAAGTCCCGATAAGTATACATTTAGTTTCTATTCTCAATTACGAAATCCGGGGAATAAACATTTTGGCCCCTCTGTAAATGATGCAGATTCATATTACCTTCGCCCATATTTAGATGATGCAGTTGCATGGACCGGCACCAATAATGGCGCTTGGTCGGACTATGAAAAACGACAATATCCTACATTTGTAGGATGGAATGCAATTTCTCAAGCTACTTTAGAAAATGATGATCCAACGGATGATCTTACACCAGAAGCTGCTCGTCAATTGCTATTATGGCAGTCAAGAAAAACTTTTGATATTGACAAACCCGATTATGACGTTGACATGAGTTTTGGCGGACCTGTTCCTTTTATTAGTAAGGAATTGGGGAATCTGAGATTTTTAGCATCTTATAAGCAAAATAGAACTATGCTTTTGGTTCCTCTTTCCACAGAAGATTATAAAGATTACGATTTTGGTTTAAAGATAACTTCTGATATTGGTTCCGGAAAGAAACTCTTAATTGAAGGACATTATGGGGACCAGACAGGAACGGCAACAAGTACAGTAGGTTCAACTGGGATTTTTAAATCAAATTGGTCATTAGCTAACAGAGTCGATTTTGGCAATTATACAAGAGATGTTATTTTTTCTAATGCTTATTTTACTCCTACAACTATTAATAGAAATAGTATCGCCGCTAAATTTACCAATGTAATTAATTCAGAAACTTACTACGAAGTACTTTTCAACTCATTCGGTTCTGATTATTCAACAAATCCCGGAACGGAAAGAGATTTGACAAAAAAATATAAATTTGGCAACAGTTATTTTGTTGATGAAGCTCCTTATGGTTATTTCCAAGGCTCAGTTGATGCTATTAATCCTAGCGGAATGCTTTTAGGTCTTGTTTACAGTCAAGCCAGGGACAGTTCTAAAACCCGTAATTATAACTTAAAATTCGATATTGCAAGTCAGTTAGATAAGTATAATAATGTTAAAGCTGGTTTTCAGGTTAGTATTATTGATAACGATGTTAATTATGGTTTGGTTTCAGAGTTATTTTCACAAAATAACAGAGCGTTTAAATGGGATACAACCCCTATACAAGGGGCACTTTATATTCAGGACAAACTTGAGTTTGAAGCTATGGTTGCAACCGTCGGTTTAAGACTAGAATATTCTGATCCTAACTCTGAATGGTTTGATTTTGATGCATATGAAGCATTGTTTGCAGCTTCCGGTGTTGATTTAAGGGACGAATTAATTCCTAAAAAAGATTTGCCTGCACAGTTTGCTTTAATGCCAAGACTTGGTATGGCTTTCCCAATTACAGTGAACAGTAAATTATTTTTCAATTATGGTCATTATCAATCCTTGCCAACACCAAATAACCTCTATCTGATTGATTATTTGGTTAGTGGTAAATTAAACTCAATATCTAATCCTGAAGCAGAATTAGAAAAAACAATAGCTTACGAATTAGGTTATGAACAAAATTTATTAGATCAATTCTTACTTCGTGCCACAGGTTATTATAAAGATATAAGTAATGAATCTCGAGATATCAGATATATTAGTAGTGATGGGCAGGTTAACTACACAAAGGTTGAACCTATTCAGTATCGCGATATTAGAGGTTTTGAGTTGGAGATCAATAAGAACCGAGGTCAATGGATTACCGGTTTCTTAAATTATAACTATATGGTTTCTTCGCTAGGTAAATTTGGCTGGGGATCATATTATGAGTCAAGAACAGATCAAGATAATTACATAAGAAATAGTGGTGAAAGCTGGTACACTCAAAGTAAACCAAAACCAAGACCAATAGCCAGATTAAACTTGGATGTCTTTACTCCTAACGAATTTGGTCCTGAGTTTATGGGAATCTATCCTCTTGAAGGATTAAGAATGAATATTCTTTCAACTTGGAGAGCAGGAAGTTATCAAACTTGGATTGGCGGCGGAACTGAATCTGCGAAAAACAGAAATAACCTTCAATGGCTTGACTATTTTAATACCAACTTGAGAATTTCCAAAGTATTTTACTTTGATAATTTTGATGTTCAATTCTTTATTCAACTTAATAATCTGTTCGATACCAAGAGATTGTCATCAACAGCATTCTCAAGGACAAACTTTGATTATAAAAACTATTTAGAATCACTGCACCTACCAGACAATACGGGCGGTTTAGAAGATTTTACATATGTTAATGTTCCCGGTGACGATCAGCTAGGTGATTATAGAGATTTTGATGTTGATTATGTTCCGGTACAAGGAGTTAGAGACATTTCAACAATTTCTACACCTACTGAAGATCTGATCTATTATGATGCTTCAAGTAGTAATTATTACGAATATGTTAACTCAAACTGGCAGACTGTTGATAAATCGAGAATGGATAAAATTAAAGATGATAAAGCATATATAGATATGCCTAACTTTAAGTTTTTTACATTCTTAAATCCAAGAGATATTTATTTAGGTCTTAAATTTAATATAACACTATAATAGTGCTAGTTGGACTAAATTTATTTAGGTGGTAAAATGAAAAAATATTTTTATAGTATAATAACACTTAATATAATTCTTTCAGTATGTTTTGCGCCAACAGCAATACATGCTCAAGAGGGAATTACAAAGTTTGAAAAATGGCTGGCTGTAGGTGAGCTGCACAATTGGTACTCAAGTATTGGTTGTGAAAGGGAGGAAGACGGTCCTGAACTTCAGCAGCAAGCCGGATGGAGATGGCCCGCACCTTATCTTAATCAAGATATGCAGGCAGCTAAAGGAATTTGGATTGGTGCAAAAAATTATACCGATCCTGATGTTGGTGTAAAGTACGATTATAAAGTTGTTCACTGCGGACCTAGACCGCAAGCCGGAGGAATCAACAAAGAGTTTTTCCCTGTGGAATTTACACATTATGCAAAATTTAATCCTTCCCCCGTTTA
>CAYXXW010000248.1:3352-4660 GCA_964469115.1 uncultured Melioribacteraceae bacterium | reverse complement strand
ATAGATATTTTAAAAGGTGGAAAACAAGGCAAGCAATCAGGCAAAAATATTCAATTAGGAATTCTATCAACCGACTTGGGACGAAAAGGAAAAGAAATTAGCGGACCAGCAGCAGCAGCTAAAGATATGGTGAGAATGATTCAAGAAGTTAGAATTGCTAAACCGGAAATAAATAAAAGTAAAAACTTTATCCATAATGTAGTGCATGAGAAATATCAGCATATTTTTAATGATCACAAAACCAGCTCTGAAGTTACAAGATATAATTTTTACTTATACCAATTAGAGCAAATGAGAAAAGCTCAATTTGTACGAATGGATGATGAAAAAACGACAGTTGATCTTTCAGGTATAAAAGGATTCTGCCTCGTTGAAAAAAATAAAAAGTTTAGTCCGCTTTTAGTTACGATGAACACTAATATTGAGCTTACCAGTTTTACAGAAACTTATGAGCAGTTAATGGAATTGCCCAACAGTAAAGTTTTTGCTGAGGAGTTTTATAAAAATACAAGCTCACTTTACATTGCAGAAGGCTATAGCAAAGAAACTATTGAAAATAATATGATTCTTCAATTATTATTAATAAACGGTTATTTAAATATTGAAGATATTACTAGAGGCAGAATAACCGAAAAAGTAAATAGGGAAACTTTAGCTGCGGCTAAATTTGCCGTTGTTAGAAAGCTTTCAGAAAAGAAGAAATAATTATTATGCCCTGCTGATACATTCATGCTGAGCAGAGTCGAAGCATTGGGGAGACATAGGTTTTGATTACTGGATTCCGTCTCATGCATACCAAAAGCAGGGTCGAGGGAATGACAAATTGTTCTTGAAATATTTTTCTGAATAGAATAAATATCGCTGACAATATCATTCCAACATTAGCATATTCCTTACCAAAGGAGTTAAACCGCTAAACATAAACTCTACCGCAATTACCATTACAATCAAGCCCATAATTCTCATTAAAACCTTATTTCCGTTTTCGCCTAAAAATCTCATTACTTTTCTTCCGCCCAAAAGGGCAAGGAGCATTATTAACATGAGAACCAAAATCACAACCAGCAAAACAATCTTAAATGATAAATCTGCTGCATCATTATAAAGTACAATTGATACAGTTATTGCACCTGGACCGGAAATTAGCGGGATTCCAAGTGGGCTGATAGCTACATCCTTAGACTCCTCCAAATGATGATCCTCTTCACTCGATTTAGTTCGGTTTAATCTTGCTTGAAGCATATCATAACCGGCTATAAAAAATATTATTCCGCCAACCACACGTAGGCTGTGAATTGTGATAGCAAA
>CAYXXW010000248.1:0-3252 GCA_964469115.1 uncultured Melioribacteraceae bacterium | reverse complement strand
ATCCATTAGTTTTTTATTAAACTCATTAAGTTGATTTTCGTTCATCTCAATATTCGGTAATGCTCTAAAACAAACTGTACTTAGGGGTGTTGGAGCGAGTCTTTCAAAGTTTGGATGACGGTCAATAAAGTCAGCAAACATTTCTCCAAGTCGTAAATGTTCTCTAATTATATTTTGCAATCCCTCTACACCAAAGTAGCGAATCAAAAACCATAATTTAAGCGACCGGAACTTTCTGCCCAATTGTATTCCATAATCCATATAATTTATTACTTCTGATTCCTCATCAGTTTTTAAGTATTCCGGTACAATTGAAAATGCTTTCTTAATCACATTCGGTTTGGAAGTATACAAAACACTTAAATCTATAGGGACAAAGAGCCATTTGTGCGGATTAACAACCATCGAGTCGGCATCTTCCACGCCACTTAATATTGATCTAACTTCTGGTACTATTGCTGCTGAACCTGCATGCGCTGCATCAACGTGAAGCCATAAATTATGATGTTTTGAAACTTTCACTATTTCGTCAACCGGATCAATGCTTGTTGTTGATGTTGTTCCCACAGTTGCAACAACACAAAATGGCTGTAGATCATTTTCAATATCACTAAGTATTGTATCATTAAGTTCTGACGGAATCATTCTAAATTGGTCATCTGTTTTAATTTTAACAACCGACCCAAGGGGCAGTCCTAATGTAATTACTCCTTTCTCAATTGAGGAATGAGCTTGTTCCGAACAATACAATCGTAGTTTAGTAATATTAAAATCTGAATATTTAGTTTTTGCTTCTTCTCTCGCAGCGGCAATTGCGTGCATCGAACTAACTGAGGCCAAATCATAAATAATTCCAAAA
Source organism: uncultured Melioribacteraceae bacterium (assembly GCA_964469115.1). GTDB lineage: Bacteria > Bacteroidota > Ignavibacteria > Ignavibacteriales > Melioribacteraceae. Next base: position 2,393 of record CAYXXW010000248.1, on the reverse strand, counting down.
AACTTTTTAGGTAATTTGAGCATATCTCTGAACCAGTTTAAAACAACTTCTTCAAGTTCAGTTGATGCGGGAGAAGTTTTCCAGATCATTGCGTTTGTGTTAAAAGCGCTGCTCAAAAAATCACCAAGTATTGCCGGTAGGGAAGCTGTTGAATTAAAATATGCCATAAAATTAGGGTGATTCCAATGAGTCACCCCAGGCATTATTATTTTATCAACATCACTAAAAAGGTCCTTCATGTCTTCGCCTTTAGTTGGAGCCGATTTCGGAAGTTGGTTTTTAATATCACCTGGTTTAACTTGTGCAAGAACCGGTTTACTTTCTACCGTTTCAAAGTAATCTGCAATCCAATCAATTAGTTCGTGTCCATACTTTCTGAACTCATCAATTGGCATATCATTGTTTTTACTCTTCATACTTTTTTATAAGTTTATTTTTGATAAACAAATATAGTTTGATTTATTGAGCTTTTTAAATTCTGAATGGAAAAGAGAGAATAAAAATGAAGTTAAAAATTTATCAAGTCGATGCATTTACAAATAAAGTTTTTGGGGGTAATCCCGCTGCTGTATGTCCTTTGGATAAGTGGCTTGACGATGAAGGACTGCAGAACATAGCACTTGAAAACAATCTCTCAGAAACAGCTTTCTTTGTTAAAGAAGAAGATAAATTTCATATCAGGTGGTTTACTCCAGTCAGTGAAGTGGATTTATGTGGGCATGCAACATTGGCATCATCTTATGTATTATTTAATATTCTTGGTTACAAGTCAAATGAAATAATATTTAATTCTCGCAGCGGTGAATTGATTGTTGAAAAAGAAAATGAGTTGATCAGTCTAAATTTCCCGACTCGTAAACCTAAGATGGTTAAAGCCGAAGAAATCTTATTAAATGCTTTTCCGGAAACTCCGGATGAAGTTTTGTTTAACAAATCAACAATGTGTGTTTTTGATAGTGAGGATACCATTAGAAATATGCAACCAAAAATTAGGTATTTTTTAAATATTGACACTCATGGAGTAATTATCACGGCTCCTGGTGATGAAGTAGATTTTGTTTCAAGATTTTTTGCTCCTGATGTTGGAATTGATGAAGATCATGTGACAGGTTATGCACACACAATTTTAATACCGTATTGGGCGGAAAGATTAAAGAAACAAAAACTGCATGCACTTCAAGTATCCAAAAGAGGCGGAGAACTAATTTGTGAATACTTGGGAGACAGAGTAAAAATAGCCGGTAATGCTGTGCTTTATTTAGAAGGAGAGATAATTATTTAAAAGCGAGTGGATAGATTTGCATAAATATTTGTGTAGCTTCTAGTTGCTTCGTAAGTGCCTTCAAAACTGAGCGAGAAGGAAATTGTTTTACTGAGTCTTAATGAAAAATCTAATTGAACAATATCCTGAATTAGATTATACTCGGTTGTTGTAAAATTATAGTCAACTCGTCTATAGCCAAGTGTGCTATAAACTAATCCATCAAATAAATCCTTAGAGATTCTTGTACCAATAATATTTCCATCTAAATAATTTGTTCTCAAATTTATGAAGCTGACATTTGCTGACAAGTTTAAAAAAGGAATTCTTGAATGAGTTATCGAACCTCCAAAATTCCTTGTTGATTTTATATCACTTTCTCTAAATCTGTAACCAGTATAAATACTTGCAAAAACATATTTTATTGGTCTTAGGTTTACTCTAAATCTAAATCCTTGTCTGAGTGCGGATTCTATTAACTGATCTACGTAGTTCTTAAAGGTTTCGTAGTAAATTACATTTTTCCGCGCATCATAAGAGAGTGATGTTGAAAACCATCTGGCGGGGGAATATCTTAAAGATAAATAAAGACTAGTAAAATTTAAGCTGTTTTTGCTTTTCCCATTTTTCTTTTCAAATAAATCTAATTCTGAGGAAACAAACAAACTTGTTCTATCAAAAATATTATTGCTGTGCTGCAGGTATAAAAAGCGTCTATCTGTTGCTGAATTATTCATCTGCTGCATTACTGCAATCGTATTCTGCATTGTGCCATCGTTAATAGAATCTGACCTATTAATATAACCGCCAATCTGTAGCAACTTTAGATTATATCCATAATTAGAGTAATCGGGCCTTGATCCCAGGACACCTCCAAATTTAAATTTATTATATTTTGTCTCAAGCTGTAAACCGTCAATTGCTCCAATGTTAGAAATATTTCTATTGATTTTTCTTCCAAACAAAACATTTGTTGAAGAAGTAAAGTCATACCTAACCGATAGATCATAAACTCTTAATGCATCATCAATGTTGGAACTTATATAATCCCAATCATCAGCTCTATATCTAAAAGAAATATAATTGGAAAAAGAAAATTTGCTGTCGTTAATATTATCGGCATTCAGTGATA
>CAYXXW010000247.1:0-4670 GCA_964469115.1 uncultured Melioribacteraceae bacterium | reverse complement strand
ACATTCTCTAATCTTTATCTTTTTTCTTGTTTTTTAACACAGTACCTGGTTATGTGCTTTAATTTACTTCAATTTCCTCAATGCTATCTATTTTTAATTTATCCAAATCAAAAATATTAATTTTTTCTTCGCTTACCAGAAGGTCTATATCGGTTGGAACTGAAATGTTACCTAATACCTTAAGATAGAGATACTCTTCTGCCCAAAAATAATGATCATTGTGATCACTTATAGAAATATGACTCGCTCTTTCATTATCCATTGTGTAATAATCTGATTTGAAAATGAAATAATCTACAAGTGCTTCTAAACCCAATTCGAATGGGACGATGACAAAACCATCTCCATAATATTTGGCTAAGTCATAAAATATTTTTATTTGATCAGGCTCATATGCGCCAGTAATTGTTGCTTCATTATTATCATCAGGTATTTCAAAATCGGTGAAGGTTTTTCCATGAAGTTCATTTTCAATGTTGTATTCTAAAAAATACTTAAGATCAACAGAGAAACCTTTTAATAAATCTTTAATCTTCTCAAATTTTTCATCAGTTACTTTCTCCTTTAACACATCTTGATAGATTTTAGATTCGACAAATTTTTCCAGGGAATCATAAGTAATTCCATTTTTAAGCGAATTAACAGCTTTTCTCAAGTTTCCATCTTCAACTATAAAATGTAGAGTATCTACACTTTTTAATATTTCTTTTGTTGTTTCATAAATAAATGAATCAGGTATATCCTTTCGAGATTTCACTTCAGGATATGGAGGTAATCCCTCAAAATATGCCTTAAAGGAATTGTTCGTTTGATTAATATTCAATTCATATTTTTTTAGATTAACCTCCGTTGCCCATTCTTCAAAATTATCCTTTATGAATGCTTCAATTCTTTCACCTTATTTTTTAGTTTTTTTTAATAATGATTTTGTTTCAGAAACTAAGTCAAGAGATAATTTCTTTTTCTCCAATCTAATTAAACTGTTTTTTATAGCATGAATATCTTTGAAATAATTTTCTCTTAATTGAGATAAATATTCATTTTCAATTATGTAAGGTAGATGAATACAAAGTTTATTGGCTTTTGCTAAGCCTTTAATTGAGCTAAAAGCAGCATTATCCAATTTTGGATTCTTTGTAAAAATATTTGTGTCAAGAATTATATTTATCATATTAGCACATAACAGCATTGCGCCTAACCCGCCGCCCAGAACAAGGAAGCCGAGTAAAACACAATTGTCGATGATTAAGCCGAAGGTGCTTATCTTTTCTCCTAAGCACCGAAGGCAAGTTAATTAATTAAATAAGAACACGTTAAAAAAAATCTAAAATCAAAATGTAAAATTCATAAACCTAAAAACCCCCAGCCTTACTTGGCGGTCGGCGTTGAGGAGCGGGTTATAAAGCATTTACATTAAAAAACTCAATATATTTTAGTAGTTCCTTATTTTCTATATCAATGGTTCCATTTACATCTCTAGGCATTTCAAAAGCAATTCTTATTTCTTTTTCATTGGTGAAAAATTCAGGTTTAATAAAAAGACTTGGGAAAAAGGAATTATTATAAAAAAGATCAAAAAGATTATGCGTATTCTCAAACTTATCCTTCATCATTGGATTGAAAAAAGTAGTACTGTTATCTATAGAAAATACTTTTCTAGTAGAATATTTTACTTCATAGCAATAATAGGTTTTTGCACCAATAATCTCCTTAACTGAATTAGCAAATGACTCTATATCTTTAATCTTTAGAATAACGTTGCCAAATTTATTATTCATAGTGTCAGATTTGTTAGTGCTTGAATTAAAATTTGAAGTGCCGCAAAAAATTGCAAAGTTATAGCCAGAAAAAAGAGTAACCATTAGTTGTCTATTTTTATAATCAATAAATAAATTAGTAAAGCCTTCATATTCATCTTTGATCTTATTGTTTTCAACTTCTTGATAATATTTTATTGAACCGAATCTAAAACATCCTCTACTAATGTAATCATCATAAATCTGTTTGCTTATATATTTATAAAAAGGTTGATTTGTTGAACGATTAAAATAATCTTTAATTAAAATTTTTTTATCGGTTTGGGAATACTGCTTTAAATTTCCAACTTTTATCAAATAGTCTATAACTATGTTACTAACACTAGCTTTTTGTTCATCAGTAAGCTTAATGTTCTCTTTTGTAACGGTCAAAAACTGTGTAAGAATAGAGATGTTTTCTTTTGTATATAAGAACCCTTTATGTTTTAAAAACTCTAATTTTATTAGTGACATTTATGCTTTATAACATTTTATTAAGCTGCAGCAAATCCTAGTTATTTAAAACAAAATACTGCAATTACTATTTGAAAATTAAAAAAACTATTTTACAATTCAATAGTTATATTTCGTAACTCCTTTTAATATAATAAGATACGAACTCTTTCTATTCTTACTTTTAAATATATTGTCATTTCAAAGCAGAATAATATATAACAACAAAATTGCATGTTAACATATCAAATAATTTTCCAAAAGTCTCTTTTACTAAATGTAGAATACTTTTCCAAGAAAAATGCCTCAAAATAATTTTGTAATAAATTAAACTTTTGATATAAACTTAAAATAATATCCAGGTAATTCTTTCAATACCTTCTCTGCATCTTTTTCGTCTTTCATTATTCCATAAACTGTAGAACCAGTTCCGCTCATCAAAGAAAATAGCGCTCCGTTTTCATAAAATAGATTTTTTATACTTTCAATTTCGTTATACTTAATAAAAATATATTTTTCAAAATCGTTAGAGATATTTTTCCTTAAGAAATCATAATCAATTTTCTCTCTTTCCAAAAAATAATCATAGTTAAATTCTGAAGCTTTTGGTTTAATATTGGTGAAGGCTTCTTTTGTTGAGACATGGATGCCGGGGTTTACAATAACAATTGTGTTTTCAAAATATGTGTTGCACTGTGTTAATATTTCTCCTCTAGATTTTCCAATAGCCGGTTTAGATTTAATAAAAAAGGGAACATCTGAACCCAATTGTAAAGCGAGTTTCATCAATTCCTTTTCCTTTATCCCAAGATTGAACATTTCATTAATTCCAACCAAAGTAGAAGCAGCATTCGAACTTCCACCACCAAGTCCGGCTCCAATTGGTATGTTTTTAACAAGAGTGATTTTTATTGGAATCTTCTTATTTGCAAATTCTTCTAAAAGAGAGTGCGCTCGGCTAACTAAATTATCGGGATCTTGTACCAGACTTCTGTTATTCGAATCAAATATATAATTATTGCTGAACTCGAAAATTATCTTGTCATGCAAATCATAAATCGGATAAAAGAAAGTTTCTAAATTATGAAAGCCGTCATCACGTTTGGAAACAATACTTAAACCAATATTAATTTTGGCAGGGGAATTTAATGTCAACTTATCCATTTAATAGCTTCTTAATTTGTGAAATATGTTTTGGGGAAGAGCCACAGCATGCACCAATTAATTTGGGCTTAAAGTAAAGGTAACTTTTTACAATCTCTGAATATTCAAATTCATCAATACCGCATATAATATTATTATCAGTGTAATTTCCACTACCGCAATTCAAGTAGAAACCCCAGTTAAAATCCAAATTGATTGTGTTCACAATATTCTTTAGAACTTTATTTGAAATACAATTGAAACATATCAGTAAAGGATTATATTTTTTAACAAGTTTAATTACGTCTGAAAGATAATCTCCACTTAGAATTTTTAGATCTTCAGTGACAAGTAAGCTTATTACAAAAGGAATATTTTTCTTTGAACAATACTCACAAATAATTTTAATTTCATCTAAATGACTAAGAGTTTCATTTAGAATAAAATCAACTTTATGATAATAAAGTAAATCAATGTGTTGTTCGTGATTGTCAAGTAAGTCATAATAATTCAAGGTTCTTTTAACTTGGTAACAATCTTCTGCAGGAGGATTAGAACCTGCAACAAGTCTATTATATTTATCTGCTGCATTTCTTGCCAATTCTACACTTTGCTTAAGCAGTTTGTTGATATCTAAATCTTTTGATGACCTTTTTAATGCAGCAGGATTTGTTCTAAATGTATTTGTTGTTATAATATCGCAACCAGCAGCAATATATTCTTCATGAAGTTTTTTAACCGATTTGGGTTTATAGAAGTTTAAATGACTTGTCCACATATTCTCATCAACTTCCTGCTCATTCTCTTGAAGAAAACTGCCAACTGCGCCATCCAAAATTAATGGCCACTTTAAATTGCGGATGTAAGACTTTAATTCAGATTTAGTCATTTATTTTGAACTGTTAGTACTGATAAAATTTGTTTCAGAAAGTTTGCTGCAAACTTTGGTACTTCATTATAATCAACTAAGTTATTTTTTTTGCTAAGTTTTAGAAAACGTAAATCATTCAGATTCTTCGTATCAAAATCTGATAGTAAAATATAATTATCAGAATTATAATGATATTCCCAAGGAGAGTCATTGATGCAAATATAAACCTCATCATTTAACAACTCATGTAAATTATTCAAGATTATTTCTCTGTAATGCTCAAGACTTTTCCCTTCAAGATGAAGTGTTGAACTAAAAAAGTTTCCCCACCAAAACATTGTTCTATATGTAAATGTGTCCGAATTTGAAAACTGTTTTGGGTAATCTAAGTTAATGTAGGGGAGTGA
>CAYXXW010000246.1:0-4692 GCA_964469115.1 uncultured Melioribacteraceae bacterium | reverse complement strand
TGGCTGATATTACCTTCTTATTACTTTTATTCTTTCTTGTAACAACTAATATTGACGTTGATACTGGAATTGGTTTAACTTTACCTGAATATGTTCCGCCTGAAGAACAAGAACTAGTCCCACTTTCTAAAGAAAGATTAGCTGCACTTTTAATTAACGAAAATGGTGATGTTCTGCTTAATGGTGAAGTAATTGCAATTCCGCAAATTACCAACAATCTTAAAGAAAGAATTGAAAGTAAAATCAATTTACCTAAAAATAAAAAATTAGTTGTTTCTATTAAAACTGACAGAAATACTAATTACAATCTCTATATTCAAGCACTTGACCAAGTAAAAGAAGCATTTTTTGAAGTGAGAGAAGCTTATTCAATGTCGGTTTGGGGTACAAAGAGGGCTGAATTAAGTGAAGAAAACTCAAATGAACTTAGAGATAAAATCCCTATTATTATTTCAATTGCAGAACCTGAAGCAGTAAAATAGGAATTAGAAAAAAATATGAAATTTGAAAAAAAGAGATCAGAATCAAAACAAGAGATTCCAACTTCATCAATGCCGGATATTATCTTTATGCTCCTTTTATTCTTCATGGTGGCTACAACCTTAAGGGAACAAGAAATATTTGTAAAATTTACGCTCCCTGAAGCAAAGGCTGTTGAAAAGATAGAGAATAAAAGACTAGTATCATACATTTGGGTTGGTGACAACGAAAGAATTCAAATTGATGATAATATCGTTAAGTTGGAAGAAATTCAAAAAATTATGTATGATAAGAGAGTTACATTACCAAGTGTAATCGTTTCTCTCAGAGTTGATAAAAACTCAAGAATGGGATTGGTAACTGATATCCAACAATCCCTCAGAAAAGCTGATGCTCGTAGAATAAACTATTCTGCTGTAGCAAAGTTTTAGTTAATACTAAATTCTTAATTGAGCAGGTTATAGTTTTATAACCTGCTTTTTTTTTAAATATTTTAAATTAGAGTTAGTCATGAATCTAAAAGATAAAATCAATGCCGATCTTAAAGAGGCAATGAAAAGTAAAGATAAAGTTAAATTAAATACCGTTCGTTCAATTCGAGCACTAATACTGGACTTTGAAAAAAGTGGTGCTGATAAAGAGCTCACATCTGAAGATGAAATTAAAATGCTTAGTAGTGCGGCAAAAAAAAGACGAGAAGCTGCTGAGCAATTTCAAATTGCTGGTCGCGTTGAGCTGGCTGATAATGAAAAAAGTGAGTTGAAAATAATCGAAAGCTATTTACCAAAACAGCTTAGTGAAAATGAAATTTTAGTTAAGGTTAAAACTTTTGCTGCGGAAGTTGGTGCTGAAACAAAGGCTGATTTTGGGAAGCTTATGCCTGTAGTAATTAAGAACTTGAAAGGTCAAGCTGACGGTAATATTATTAGAAAAATGGTTGAGCAAGTTCTCTCATAAAATGAATTACATCGATTATATACTTATTGCCATTATTTTAATTGGGTTTATTTTAGGCTACAAAGATGGGCTTGTAAGAAAAGTAATTGGATTGCTTGGATTAGTAGTTGCTGTTTTCTTAGCAATCACATATTCATCTAACTTAGGTGATTATTTAGCACCAATGTTTAACAACGAAAATTATCTGGCAAAAATAGTTTCGGGGATTGTAATATTTTTTGCAACACTCTTAGTTTTTGCGATTATAAAACGATTAATTCATCCATCCGATAAAGTGAATAAATTTGTAAACCAGCTTTTAGGTGGTATTGCCGGAACTTTACAAATTGTTTTTATTACAAGTGTATTTCTTCTTATTCTCAATACTATCAGTATTCCTAGCGAAGATGATGTAAAAAAATCTATTCTTTATTCATCGATCTATAGTGTTGTTCCAACTACAATAGATTTAATAGTTGGTTCTGATTTTAAGACCGAAGGATTTCTTAAAGATTACTTAGAAAGTAGAGATAATAAAGAAGTCCCTGAAGAATTTTCCAATCCCATTGATATTGATACTTTGTTAAATAATGATTAGTAAAACCACATTTGAAAAATTAGAGTACTATAAAGTATTAAATTACATATCTAACTATGCTTCAACTGAACAAGGCAAAGAAAAAATACTTAGTTTATCACCTTTCTCGAAAGTTAGTGAAGCTGAGACTGAAGGCTTGTTTGTAACAGAAGCAAGAGATATTCTGATCGATTATGAATATCCTCCAATTAATTATTTACCAAATCTACTTAATGACTTATCAAAAAGTACAATAGATGGAGCTTTGCTTAGCAAAGATTCAATAAAAAGAATTTTAGATTTAGCCATTATTTCAAGAAGGTTATATTCCTATTTAAAATCTAATGCTGCAAACTCTAAATTGCATGCGGAATTTTCAAGTAATTTTTTTATTGATAAAAATTTCGAATCACATATATCAAAAGTTTTTAATCAGCAAGGTGAAATAAGTGATAATGCCAGTAAAAAACTAGCTGAGATTAGAAGAGATATTATTAAAAAGAGTGCCGGATTAAAAACAGTAATTGAAAAATTACTCAAAGGATTTAGCAGTTCATATCTTGTACAAGAAGAATATGTAACGCAGAGAGACGGAAGATTAGTGGTGCCAATTAAGGCTGAACATAAAAGACATGTTAAAGGATTCATTCATTCAGAGTCAAATACCGGGCAAACTGTTTACATAGAGCCCGAAGAAACTCTTGAGCTTAATAATGAAATCTTATCTTTAGGATTTGCAGAAAAAAGAGAAATTGAAAAAATCTTAAAGGAATTAACAAAACTTATTGGTAACAATGCTAATCTATTGAAGCTGGCATTAAATGCTATTGTACATATTGATTCAATTTTTGCTAAAGCGAAATACTCTCTTGAGATTATGGGCAGCTTTCCTGTTTTTAACAAGACGAAAATAATAAAACTTATTAATGCAAGACATCCAATTTTATTGAAGAAAATGGGATTTGAAAAAACAGTTTCACTAAACTTCAATTATTCTAATAATGATGTGACTTTAATTACCGGACCTAATGCAGGCGGTAAAACTGTGGTAATTAAAACTATCGGTTTAATCTCACTTCTAGCTCAATCCGGTATTCACATTCCCATCGATCCAGATTCCGAGATGTTTTTCTTTGATAAAATAATGTTAGATATTGGTGATGAACAATCTCTTGAAGATGATCTTTCCACATTCAGCTCACATCTTTCGAATATTAAAAATATTTTAAATGAAGCAGATGAAAATTCGTTAATCTTAATTGACGAAATTGGGACAGGAACAGATCCGAGTGAAGGGACAGCATTGGCCGCATCTTTTCTTATAAAAATGCAAGAGAAGAAGTCAATTGTAATTGCTACTACACATCATGGCAATTTAAAAATTATTGCTTCCGAACTCGATAACTTTCAAAATGCATCAATGGAATATGATCTTAGTAAACTTCAACCGACTTATAAATTTAGGCAAGGGACACCCGGTTCAAGTTATGCGTTTGAAGTTGCAGAAAAAATTGGTCTTGATAAGTCAATCTTAAAATTGGCAGAGGAGTATTTAGATGCAGATAAAAATAAGGTTGAAAAATTTATCGCTGATCTTGAAAATAAATCAATGGAGCTTACTAAAAAATTAAATCAGTTAGAGATTGAGAATACAAGACTGCAAGGATTAACAAGCTTGTATGAACGAGAGAATCAAAAACTAAAAGACCAAAAAGAAAAAATTATTAAAGAAACCAGAGAAAAGGCTGATCTTTTCCTAACTGATATTAATAGTCAGTTTGAGAATACTGTTAAGCGAATTAAAGAAAGTAATGCCGAAAAAGAAATAATAAAAGAAGAAAAAGAAAAAATATTAAAATTAAAAAGTATTGTTGAGGAAACTTATAAAGAGCCGGTAACTGAGAAGATAAATAAGAGTGAATTTAGTATTGCTAATTATGTTCGGATTAAGGATTCTTTAACTTCCGGAGAAATAATTGAAATTGATAAAGTAAAAGGAACAGCCACAATTGAAGCCGGATCATTAAAAATAAAGGCAAAAATTAAAAATCTCATTCATACGAATAAACCTAAAAATAAAAGACCCCAAAAAGTATTTGTCAGTTCAGTTTCACTTGAAAGCACAAGGCTTGATATACGAGGTAGAAAACCAGAAGAAATTGATTTTGAGGTAATAAAATTTATTGATGATGCTCAGCTGACAGGTTTGAGAGACGTTGAAATAATTCATGGAAAGGGAACAGGTGTTTTAAGAGAAACTGTGCATCAATTATTAAAAAATCACATTTTGGTAAAATCCTTTGAAATTGCCAATATTGAACTCGGCGGTGCTGGAGCAACAAACGTAAAGTTAAAGTGATAAATTTAATTTTTATCATTACAAATTTTTTAATATCTTGTCAAACAACACTTAAAAGACTGGAATATGTTTAAAAGAATACTTATTGCCAACAGGGGAGAAATTGCGGTTCGCGTAGTAAAAGCATGCAGAGAACTGAATATAACTTCAATAGTTATGTATTCTGATGCTGATAGAAATTCACTTCATGTTAGAGTTTCCGATGAAGCTTATTATATTGGTGCTTCGCCAGCTTCAGAATCTTATCTAAACTCAGAAAAAATTATCGCTCTTGCACTAAATGTTAATGCTGATGCAATTCATCCAGGGTACGGATTTTTTTCAGAAAATGCTGAGTTCA
>CAYXXW010000245.1:0-4698 GCA_964469115.1 uncultured Melioribacteraceae bacterium | reverse complement strand
CAAAGGCTATTTCAAAAACGTGAGGATACTAGAAGATCATCCTGAAAAATATCAAAAGATAATGGATATTCCGCCACTTGAAATGGAGTGAGTACATTTATTTTACTTTTAAAAATCGAATTAAGAGCAATATGGCCATGTTATATTGTTAAAATATCTAATGAAACGAGTATTTTTATATAAAAAACACAAGTTAGCATGAAACGAGCCGTGATCACTATATAAAGGAATATGCACCCAAAAAAGTAATTTATTATTGGAACGATGAAGGACCGGGCTGGAACGATATGCGAATAGTTTGCAAGGGAATACACATTACAACCTACGTAAACAACATTAAGGTTTCCGATTACGATGGAAGCGGTGTTTTGGACAATGAAGAACATGTGAAAAACAAGGTTTCTAAGAAAGGGCATATTGCCATTCCGTTACATAGAAAAGCGAATAATTTCATTCGCTACAAAGGTGTTGAAATCAGAATTTTATAATCCTACTCTGAACCATAAACTTTAAATTCAACAATATGAAATGTATAAATATATATAATCCATTGATAAAAAATTTGAAACACAAAGTCCTTTTAATTGTATTGATGTTACTTGGTTTAAATATAAACACATTTTCTCAGGATAGTAAATTGGAAAACCATAAAATTCACATCTATTACACCTCGCTTGAAAATGGAGAAGCAAATCCTTTAAAAGAATTTAAAACGCAGTTGTTTGAAGATGATATTAAATGGGGAAAAAATATAGTTGTCTATCCTGACATCACCTTTCAGACATTGGAAGGACTCGGTGGTGCTTTTAATGAAATTGGAGGTGAAGCATTGTCATTTCTGGATAAAGAGCAAAAGGACGAACTTTTTAAAAATTTATTTGATACTGATCGTGGTGGATTCACTTTTTGCAGAACTGCAATTGGGGCAAGTGATTTTGGAATTGATGCCTACAGCTACAGCGAGGTGCCCGAAGACTATGAAATGAAACATTTCTCCATTGATCGGGATAAAAAGTATGTACTTCCATACATCCTGGGAGCATTGAAATACAATCCGGATTTAACCATTTTTGGTTCACCTTGGAGCCCTCCGGCCTGGATGAAAAAAAACGGTAAGATGACTGGGATAGATCTGATGAATAGTTGCCTTATAAATAGTGATCAGATATACCAGGCTTATGCCCGATATTTTGTGAAATATATAAAATCATATGAAAAGGAAGGCGTAAATATCAATCGTATTTGCATCCAGAATGAGACAGATATCAGCACCAATTACCCCAGCAATATTATGTCTCCAACGGAATTAATCAACTTTGGGGTAAACTACCTAAAACCTGCTTTTAAAGAAAACAATTTAACCACTGGTGTTTATGCAGGTACCTTCAGGGCTGCAGATCAACTTGACATGCATGTGTATATGGGATTTGAAGATGCAAAAGAATTAGATGGAATTGGTATTCAATACATGGCAGGGAATTTAATTCAGGAAACTCAAAGTAAGTATCCTGGTTTTAAAATGTTTCATACTGAAAGCGATTGTTATAATGGAGAAAATTCCAGTGAACAAGCAAAAAAGAGATTCACAGAAGTGGCGCGTTACATCAATAGTGGCTTAACAACCTTTACTTATTGGAATATGATTCTTAACGAAACCACTAAAAGTGGATGGGACTGGTCACAAAATTCACTCATTAATATCAACAGAAAAGAAAAAACTATCACATATAATCCCGATTACAATGCCATGTTCATCATGAGTCATTTTTTAAAGCCTGGCAATGTTCGTATTGCTGCAATGCACAATAACGGCGTTATAGCGGTAAAAGACAAAGATGGTAAAGTCAAAATCTTGTTTCAAAACGATGAAACCACTGATCAGGGATACTCAATTTGCTTAGAAGGCAATGAAACTAAAATCAAGATACCTGGAAATTCATTGGTAGCAATTGTTATTGAAAAGTAATTTAAATCAGTTTCGCATTATGAATAAATACATTTGAATATGAAAAAAATTTGGGTTTTAGTTTTATTAAGTACTATTAGTTGTTCTAATCCCAGCTCTAAAACTACTCAACCCGACAATTTTAAGTCTCGTTTAATTGTTTTTGCTGATATGGGAAATGAACCCGATGAAATGCAGCAAATGATTCATCTAATGACATGCTCCAATGAGTTTGATGTTGAAGGGCTTATTGCAGTTACCGGCATATATTTGAGACCTGAATCGAATTTGGGAGAATACAACAAAGTAACTCATCCCGAACTTTTTATTGAAATAATTGATGCTTATGAAAAAGTTTATAAAAATCTTAAAATTCATGCTGATGGTTATCCTGAACCACAAAAATTAAAAGATGTAGTTGTTGCCGGACAAAGTGGTTACGGTATTGGCGATGTTGGTGAGGGAAAAACAAGTGCCGGTTCTGAATTGATTATAAATGCGGTATTAAAAGATGACAGCAGACCAATATGGATTGTTGTAAATGCAGGATCAAACACCTTGGCCCAGGCTCTTTTTGATTATCGAGCAACACACACCCAAATGGAGTTAGATCAATTTATATCGAAATTGCGTGTTTTTGAAAATGGCTCTCAAGATAATGCAGGTTCCTGGATATGTAGCCAATTTCCCAACATTCATTGGATTCGTAGCAATTTTCAAACTTATGCTTATGGAGGTCCCGGATGGGCAGCTCCGAAAGCGGGCTTAGGACCTCATTATTGGAAACCCTACGAATACAGCACCAAAGGGCAACTTGATTGGCAAAAAGAAAATATAATGACCAATCATGGTGCTTTGGGTACACTCTACCCTGAGCGGAAATATCATGCTTGGGGCGAAGGGGTGGTTGGTTTTATGGAAGGTGGTGGAACCATTCCTTGGATGGGATTAGTAAACAAAGGGCTTTTCGATATTAATCATCCTTCTTGGGGTGGTTGGAGCGGAAGGTTCTCTTCTGAAAAAACTGAAAACTTTTGGTCGAGACATGCAGATATTAAAGTTGATGAAGAAAAGGTAGCTCCTTTTTTTACTTATAGTGAAGCTCCGGACAATTGGGTTGATCCGCAGGATGATTCAGTTTATGTAAGTAACTATTCGCCTGTTTGGAGGTGGAGAGAAGCTATGTATAACGATCAGATTTGCCGAATGGATTGGTGTGTGAAAAGTTATCAGGAAGCTAATCATCATCCTGTGGCAGCTGTAAATGGTGATTTGTCTGATGCAATAATTTATAAAAACGCAAAACAAGGCGAGAAATTATCCTTTGATGCATCAAAATCATTCGACCCAGATAAAGATGAATTAATTTATAAGTGGTGGATTTATAATGAAGCAGGGACTTATGATGGAAATGTAAGCATTGAAACACCAAATGAGCTAAAAACAAAGATTGTTGTTCCTGAAAATGCCAATGGGAAAGCAATTCATTTAATCCTTGAAATAAAAGATAATAATTCAATTGCCTCACTATATGATTATCGCAGGGTGGTAATTAATGTTGATAATTGATGGAGACCCTGTTATTTTGAAATAGCAAAATACTTTTTCAGTCAAAATATTTCATAACCACAATTAAAAATGAAAAAAAAATCACTTCCCCTTTGCCTTTTTGTTCTTATATCATTTGGCTTAATAAACAGTGCTTATGCCAAGATTAAAACGATTGATTTTAAATCAAAATCGAATACTGAAATAATTACGTGGCAGGTAACTGATATTAGCTTTAATGCTAAATCAAAAAATCCTTTTACTGTCGATTTCTATGCAGTTTTTACCTCACCAACGGGTAACGAACAAAAAGTTGATGGTTTTTATAACGATCATAACCAATGGGTAATTCGTTTTTCAGCATCAGAACTTGGCGAATGGTTATTCACAACTACTAGTGATATCTCAGCATTGAATAATAAAAAAGGGAAACTTACTATCATTAATGATGATACTGAGACCAGTAATGGCGGAATCATTATTTCAAAAGACAATGCTCGCCATTTTTCTTATGAAAATGGTACTCCCTATTTTTTAATGGCTTACGAATGTGATTGGCTTTATGCTCTTGATTACCATAACGAAGAGGGACAGCCCAAAACGGAACATCTACTAAGTCTCCTAAATGATAATGGATTTAATCAAGTGGTTATGAATGTCTTTTCTTACGATGTGAAGTGGGGTAAAGACGATTTATTAAAAGAACATCCAGAACACGAATTTGGTGCTCCGCAAGATATTTTTCCATTCTTAGGTAACAATGAAAATCCTGATTATTCAAAATTGAATATTGATTTTTTTAAGAAGTTCGATAGAACTATTGATCTGATGAATGAGAAGGATATCGTTTCTCATCTAATGATTTATGTATGGAATAAATTGGTTGCATGGCCTGATATGTACTCCGATGCAGATAATTTATACTTCGATTACGTTGTTAAACGCTACGGAGCTTTCCCAAACATTACGTGGGATATTTCAAAAGAAGCGCTTTATTATGGCCGAGCTGATGACAAATATATTTTAGACCGCATTGAACGATTAAGAAAAGCAAATAGTTTTAACCGTTTAGTTACAGTTCACGATTATGAGTTTTGTAAACGCAACTCCGAATCGGTTGATTATATCTCACGTCAAGACTGGGATTTAGCTCTTTATCAAAACATGATTCTTGATTATGAAAAATATACTGACAAACCAATATA
>CAYXXW010000244.1:1381-4724 GCA_964469115.1 uncultured Melioribacteraceae bacterium | reverse complement strand
GGATATCGCATACAGGATATATCAGTTTTCTGACCTTTTCTAAAAAGAATAAATTCCAGTAATAAAATGATTCCTATTGGCGGACTACTTTCCGGATTTTTTGGCGGTGTTTCAGGGCATCAAGGTGCATTGAGAACTGCTTTTCTAGTTCATGCTGGATTAGAAAAAAAGTCATTTATTGGAACAATGGTGCTTTCTGCAATTGTAATTGATATTGTACGTTTATCAGTTTACGGTCTTACTTTTTTGAAGTTTGATTCGGCTATGTTTCAAACCAGCGGATTAAAATCACTTCTTATAGCCGGAACAATTGCAGCATTTATAGGTACATCATTGGGTAAATATTTGTTAGAAAAAGTTACATTCGATACAATACATTTGATTGTCGGTGTAATGCTTATGTTGTTAGGAATTGCTATTTCGGGTGGAATTATATAGCAAGAGCCCTTTTAAAACCTCGTTTTGTCATATTGAACATTTCATCAATCTCAATGTAGCCTCCGCGAAATATCCCGATTTTGAGTTAAAGTGAGATTCTCCGTAAAAAGAACGGAGCAAGCATTCACTCCGTCAGCCGACGGATTCAGAATGACTTTTTGTCAGTTATTAAAATGCTTCTAGTAAATTGTTCTTTTTATTGGTCATTGTAGTTTCTAGTATACAATTCTTATTATAAGCCCCTTAAATTAAGCTTAAAATCCGTACTTTTTATGGCATCATGATTGAATCACCATCCTATAATTCTATATATGAGCGAGGAAATCATGAAAAAATTGGCAACCATTTTAATTTTGCTAATCTCAACTTCAGTCGTTTTTTCACAGCACAGATCCGGAACAATAAAGTTCGGAAATTTTAGTCCCGGTGCCACAGAAAGCGGATTTGTAATAGGTTACGAAGGAAGTAAATACGTTGACAAAAATTTTGATATTGGCTGGAGTGTCGATTGGTTTCATAAAGACTATATTGATCAAGATTTGGTTTCAGAATACAACGAGTACTACGGCTATTTTGAATCAGAATTAAATGAAGTGAGAGCAAAAACAAATCTGCATAGTATTCCGGTACTTTTTAACATGAGAGCAAAATTCCCAATGGCTCCGCGACTTACCGCTTATATTAATGGAGGAATAGGAGTCGAAGGATTGTTGATATTCTATAGAGATTACCAATATCCGGATGAAGATGAATTTGATGCTGCATTTGATTTTAATTGGAGACTAGGACTGGGCTTTGCATTTCAACTTGGCAGACGTTCAGATCTAATTACTGAACTTACTTATCATTCATCATCACCCAGCTGGAGTTACGAGATTAATGATCCAATAGTGGGAAGAAAGCGAAATTTGGAAAGAGTATTTGATATGAGCGGCTTAATGGCAAGAATTGGATTTAAATTTTATTATTAGAATCTATTTGAGAATTCATCCAAACCTCCGATGTTTTAGCAAGCCTGTCTCGGCTGGAAACCTCGGAGGTTTTAATCTATCTTAACGAATCACAAATTCAAATGGCAATCTAGTTTGAATGCCTGAATACTTTAGGGCTTCATTCAGTTTGTAAATTTGATTTAGAGGTTCACCCAAATCAAAAATATTTATTTTACTTGTTACTTCTGACGATAACAATTCAATAATTTTATCAAATGCTTCCTTTTGAGCGGGATATTCTAAAATTCTGTATTCTTCAATATCTGATTCATTGGCTGCAATTTGGAGTGCTAAATCTAAACCGCCGAGAGTATCAACCAATCCAATCTTCTTAGCATCAATTCCGCTCCAAATTCTGCCTTGACCAATATTATCAACTTCTTCAAAACTCATATCTCTTCCTTCAGCAACACGATTGACAAAATCGTAATAAATATCATCAACTTGTTTTTGAAAGAATTTTGCTTGGGAATCATTTAATGGAGATGTAATTGAACCGAGATTTGAATTCTCCCCGGTTTCAACACCATCAAAAGTTACACCTAATTTATTATTAAAAAACTTTTGCGTATTTGGTAAGATACCGTAAACACCAATTGAACCGGTAAGAGTAAAAGGTTCAGCGACAACCTTGCTACCTGGAGAGGCAATATAGTAACCGCCTGAAGCAGCAACATCGCTCATAGAAATAATAACCGGCTTTTTTTCTCTTGCAAGTTTAAGTTCTCGCCAAATCATATCGGAGGTAAGGGGCGAACCGCCAGGGGAATTTACTCTCATAACAATTGCATTTATCCGCTTATTTTCTTTTGCTTTTTTAATCGCTTTAATTATGTTTTTGGTACCGATTGAAAATTCATCACCTTTCCCGTTTGTTATTTCACCTAACGCGTAAATTACTGCAATTCTATTATTAGTTGAAACGCTGTTTGCATCAATAGAATAAAAGTAATCCTTAACACTTACTTTTTTAATTTTTTGTGAAGAGTCCATCAATTCAATCATGACTGAATCAACTTGATCTTCGTAAAGCAGGTCATCAATCAGTTCAAATTGTTTAGCATCCTCAGCGGATGCGATTTTTAAGTTGTTTGAAATATCTTTGAGCAAGCCTTCATCAATACTTTTAGAAACAGAAATTTTATTTAAAAAACTTCCATAGACAGAGTTCAAATAAGTTATTAGCTGTAATTCATTTTCATCACTCAATTTTTCTAATCTGAATGGCTCAGTAGCGCTTTTAAACTTTCCGTATTGAAAAATCTGAGGTTCAATTTCTAACTTTTCTAAAGTTTTTTTGAAGAATGATATTTCAATTGCAAAACCGTCAAATTCTATCGTTCCGGTTGGTGTTAAGAAAATGCTATCGGCAACCGATGCTAAAAAATATGCTTTCTCACTTATTGAATTTCCATGTGCAATTATAAATTTATTGGATGTTTTAAAATCTATAAGTAAATCTCTAACTGCATTTACCTTATTAATTCCGCCAATAGTTAGGTTATTGAGATCAAGAAAAATTCCGCTTATGTTTTCATCATCTTTAGCATTTTTAATCACTTTAGACAGATCATTAAAGCCTAATGTTTTACTAAAAGATGGCACAACAGAAAAAGTTGATACTGGGTCAAAGCTTGTTCTTTCAGGAACTTCGTAATTAAGTTCTAATTCCAAAATGGTATTTTTCGAGATAGAAACTGTTCCGGTACTGTCAATGCTAGAAACTACTACAGCACTAAAAAGTATAAAAATTATAAATAGCATAAAAAGTGAAATAAAAAAGCCAAGCATTGAGGCAAACATAAATTTGAAAAATTGTTTCATTTGTGTCCCATTAAATTTTCTTTACAATATAAAGTTACTTAAGATATTGTCTTACTTCAATTTATTAACTAATCTTACTCTGATATTTA
>CAYXXW010000244.1:0-1281 GCA_964469115.1 uncultured Melioribacteraceae bacterium | reverse complement strand
GAAAAATTAAAGGATGTCAGTTGGCCTAGAGAATCTATTGATGAAATTTTCTACATGCCGGAAAGTGAAACCGGATGGGATATGGAAAGCCTTAGCATGAGCGTAAGTTATATTGCTCGTAATGAAGATATAAATAGAATTATTGCTCTTGATGATTTTGATGTGGAAAAAGGTGCAAAACTTCGCGAACATTTGCGAGTTGCAGGAATGGGTGATACAACAGCAAGGTATTTTAGAGATAAACTTGCAATGCGCAAAAAAGCAGCCGATGATAAAATTTCAATTCCCAATTTTGTCCACGTGCTAAATCATAATAAAATTAATGAGTTTCTTGACAGTAACCAACCGCCATATATTCTAAAACCAAGATCACAAGCCGGAGCAATCGGTATAAAAAAATTATATAATAAAGATGAAGCTTGGGAAGCTATTAATAGTTTGGGAGATGAACAATCATATTACCTTATTGAAGCGTTTGTTGAAGGAAATATTTTTCATGTTGACTCAATTATTTATAACCATGAAATAAAATTTGCACAATTACATGAGTATGCATTGCCGCCGTTTGAAGTAGCACATGAGGGAAGAGTTTTCTGCAGCAGAACAGTAAAAAAGGGTAGTAGTGACGAAAAGAATTTAATAGAGATTAACAAGAAAGTGATTAAATCCCTTGGACTTAAAAAGGGAGTTTCACATACTGAATTTATTAAAGGTAAAGACGGAAAGTTTTATTTCCTTGAAACTTCTGCACGAGTTGGCGGTGCAAATATTGCAAATTTGGTAGAAGAAACTACTGGTATAAACTTATGGAAAGAATGGGCGAAGCTTGAAAATCTTAACGATAGCGAAAAATATGTTTTACCTAAATTAAATAGAAAATATGGAGCAATAATAATTTCTTTAGCAAAGCAGCAAAAGCCGGATTTATCAAGCTACGATGAAAATGTTGTTTGGAAGCTTAATAAAGAGTATCATGCAGGATTAATTGTTGCAAGTAAGAATTATAAGAAAATGTTTGAAGTAAGTAATAAATATATTGAAAAATTTTATTCTGATTTTTTTGCGACTCATCCAATTCAGGATAAAGTTATCAGTTAAGAAAAATTAGGAAGGGTATTGAAATTTATCTTTATTCTTAATCTCATCGAGCTTTTTATTAAGAAGAATTAATATTCCATTTACTTTTTCATCTTTTGGTTTAAGTTCTAAGGCTTTTTTAAAGTACTCAATAGATTTATTTATATCACAGTAAAGCCATAAAACACCCAAAGTTTCATAAGT
>CAYXXW010000243.1:0-4764 GCA_964469115.1 uncultured Melioribacteraceae bacterium | reverse complement strand
CCAAGAAAAACTATGCGAATAGCTCAGAGTTTGTACGAAGGTATTAAATTGGGAAAAGGAGAAATTACAGGTCTCATAACTTACATGAGAACTGATTCTACTCGGTTAAGCAATGATATTACAGATAGTGCTCGAAATTATATTTTAGAGAATTACGGTAATGATTTTTTACCTAGTAAAACTAGGTCATTCGAAAAGAAAAATAAGAAAAATGTTCAAGATGCACATGAAGCGATAAGGCCAACATCATTAGACTTTGCACCTGAAAATATTAAAGATATTTTAGATAGCGATCAGTTTAAAGTTTACCAATTAATTTGGCAAAGATTTGTTGCTTGCCAAATGGAATCAGCAGACGTAGAATCTACAAATGTTTCTGTAAGTGCCGGGGATTATATTCTTAAAGCTTCAGGTTCGGTTATTACTTTTGAAGGATTCTTAAAAGTTTATAGTGAAGCTAAAGAAAACGGTGATAATGGGAATGATAATTCGCAAATCCCCGCCGGGCTTTTAGAAGATCAGAAACTACAATTAAATTCAATTGATAAAACTCAGCAGTTTACAAAACCGGCACCAAGATTTACTGAGAGCTCATTGATAAAAGAATTGGAAAGCAACGGTATTGGTAGACCAAGTACTTATGCATCAATTATCGGTACGATTCAAGATAGATATTATATTGAACAACCTGAGAAAAAATTATTACCAACAGATTTAGGTAAAAAGGTAAATTCTGTTTTAGTTAAAAACTTTCCCAATATTTTGGATGTTACTTTTACTGCTAGAATGGAAGAAGAACTTGACATGGTAGCCTCTGGCGATAATGATTATAAACAAGTCCTTGACGATTTTTATATTCCTTTTTCTAAAACACTTGAGGAAGTTGAGAAGAATCTTGAAAAAATAATTTGCGAAAAATGCGGTTCTGAAATGGAACTTAAAATTGGCAGATATGGAAAATATTTTGCATGTTCCGGATATCCAGAATGTAAAAATATTAAATCAACAAACGAGATAAAGACAAGTGAACCAGAATACACAGGTGAGACTTGTCCCGAATGCGGCAGTAAGACTTTAATCAGATCGGGTAAGTTCGGCAAATTTATTGGTTGCGAAAATTATCCCGAGTGTAACTTTACCAAACAGCTTACTTTGGGAATTAAATGCCCTACATGCAAAGAAGGTGAAGTTGTAACCCGGAGATCTAAAAATGGAAGATTTTTTTACGGTTGCAGCAGATATCCCGATTGTGACTATGTAAGTTGGAATAAACCAAAAGCTGAAGAGGTTCAAGAATAATATCCATTCATTTGAAAGGTTAATACTCTTAATGGGAAAATCAATTTTTAACGATTCGATTAAAAATTATTTGTCTGAACTTAATGGAGTAAAAAGGGTTTCGCAAAATACTCTAACTGCATATCAGAAAGACCTTTCACAATTTTTAGTTTTCTTAGATAAGAAGGGGATTAACTCATACAAGAATATTACCGAAAGAGTAATTCGCTTATTTATTGTCGAACTTAACGAATCTGATCTTAGTAAATCTTCAATTTCGAGAAAATTATCTGTTTTAAGAGGTTATTTTCGTTTTCTTAATCAGCAGGAAATAATAGATTCTAACCCACTTACTACCATTAAAAATCCAAAATCTAGTAGAAAACTCCCAGAAATAATTACGCTTGACTCTTTCGAAAAAATTCTTAAATTGTTAGATGAGGAAAACAAAGATAATTCAAATCTTAAACTAATCTTTGAGCTTTTATACGGTTGTGCCTTAAGAGTTTCAGAAGCTTGTAACTTAAATCATGGAGATATTGATCTGAGTCGCAAAAGCATTAAAGTTTTTGGGAAAGGAAGTAAGACAAGATTTGTCCCATTCGGTGCTAAATCTATTACCGTATATAAAGATTATATTTTAATTAATCCTTCTATATCTAAGTCCGAACCACTTTTTACTACCAAAAATGGAAAAAGAATTTATCCACGTTATGTTAGTCGTTTAGTAAATAAGTATTTATCCAAAGTAAGTGATGTTTCAAAAAAAAGTCCGCATGTTTTAAGGCACTCGGCAGCCACACATATGCTGGATAATGGTGCAGATTTAGTTGGAGTTAAAGAAATCCTTGGACATGAAAATTTATCAACTACACAAATTTATACACACGTTAGTATTGAGCGATTAAAAAAAGCCTATAAAAACGCACATCCAAAATCTTAAGGAGTTATTATGAATGTAAAAATAACATCTAGAAAATTTAAAGCAAAAGATTCACTTAAAAATGATATTACCGAACAACTACAATCGTTAAAAAAGTTTAATGATGATATTTTGGATGCAAATGTAATTCTTAGTTATGTTCATCAAAAAGATAGTATAAAAACTGTAGAAATCAATTTATCTGTTCCAGGTAAAATGCTAACCGCTGAAGAAACAAGTGATGAATATGTCAAAGCATTGACTAAAACGATTTCAAAATTAGAGAGGCAGTTAAAAACCTTAAAATCTAAAAGAATTTCTAAAACAAGATGATGAACTTTTCCGATAAAAATATTTTTCGGAAAGATAAAATTACAGTCGATTTCTTTTATCAGTCCACAAAAGAAAGATTTTCTATTGAGCTTTTAAATGAAGGTGTTCCTTTAGATAGACCAATCACTGAACAAAACTTGCACAGACCTGGACTTGCACTAGCCGGGTTTGTGGATTTATTCTCTTACAAAAGAGTTCAAATTTGTGGAAATACAGAAGTACAATATCTCAATAAGTTAACTGAAGAAAAACGTAAAAGCTCTATAGAAAAATTACTCAGTTTTAATATCCCTTGTGTCATTTTTACAAATTATAATAAACCAACAGAAGAAGTTCTGGCTCTAGCAACACAGTATGAAATTCCAATTTTTATTTCTGAACTGACTACAACTAAACTGGTTTATTTGGTAAGTGATTTTTTAGATGATCAATTTTCACCTAGATTGTCTGTCCACGGATCATATGTTGATGTATATGGAATTGGAATTCTTATAAGCGGACAATCAGGAATAGGAAAAAGTGAAGTTGCTTTAGATCTTGTTGAAAGAGGGCACAGGCTAGTTGCCGATGATGTTGTTATAATGACTAAAAAAGGTGAAGGAATAATTATGGGATCCGGAACCGAATTGGTAAAACATTTTATGGAGATTAGAGGAATTGGAATTTTAGATATTCGCAGCATGTTTGGAATAAGAGCGATTCGATTTCAAAAAAGACTGGAAGTTGTTATTGAACTGGAAGTTTGGGATGATAATAGCGAATATACAAGAACCGGTCTTGATACAAAAACGGTAAATATTATGGATGTAGGAATTCAATATATTAAAGTCCCAATTGTTCCGGGGAAAAATATTACAGTTATTTGCGAAGTAATTGCATTAAATTACTTGTTAAAACATTATGGTTATGATGCTGCCGAAGTACTGAATCAAAGATTACAGGCAAAGTTAAAATCTAAAAATAAAGAGACAGATAGATCAGTCGATTATTTTGAGCATGATTTTGAGTAAATATAAAATAATTATATTAAATTATGTTGCTTGACTAAGTTTAACTGTTTTGTTATCTTCCCAACCGAAAATTATTAAAAGGGGTCATGAAAAAAAACATTTATTATTATTCTCAAAAAAAATTAAAATATGTCGAAATAAATAATTTTTATTCAAAATTTATTTCACTTTTGGCATTATTTTCAACAGTTTTTGCGCTTATTTTTCTTGGATCATATCTGTTCATTTCAAGCTTAATTAATCCAAAATCAGATCTTTCAGATTTACGCAAAGAAAATAAAAAATTGAAAGAAAAATATGTTGAAATTTCTTCTCAATTCAATCAATTATATTCTGATATTCAATATTTGACGGATAAAGAAGATGAACTTAGACTGTCAGTTAATTTAGATCCTTTAACAGATGAAGAAAAGAACTTTGGTATAGGTGGTACTTCATTTAATGAAATGAATCTTTCTACAATTGCCGACGTTAAAGATCTTGTTGGAGAAGTAGATAATTCTTTAGATGTTCTAAAATCCAAAGTAATTTTTGCTAAGGATAATTACAAAAAGATTAGAGAATCTTTAGAAGAAAATTTAGCATTATTTGAGGCTTTACCTGCAATTCTTCCTACACAAGGAAGAATTGGCGATAGATTTGGTATGAGAAAACATCCTATTTTGAAAATTTATAGAATGCATACCGGAATTGATATTGTTGTAAATACAGGAAATACTGTTTACGCAGCTGGGAAAGGCAAAGTTATAAGGGCGAGTTATAACGGTGGATATGGCAAAACAATAGAAATTGATCATGGTTTTGGTTATACAACGCTTTACGCACACTTATCAAAAATTGATGTAAAAAAAGGACAGAATGTTGAAAGGGGAGAGCCCATTGCATTGTCCGGTGAAACAGGCCGTTTAGCTACCGGTCCGCATTTACATTACGAAGTAAAACATAATGGAGTTCATTTAAATCCTAAAAATTTTATTTTTGGCGATATAAAAGTCTTTGATTCTCAATCAGAAAAAGGGTCATTCTAGGAGTTATATTAATGATTTGGACTATTGAATTAGCATCTTACCTTATAGATGCCCCTTGGCCTGCTACCAAGGAAGAACTTATTGAATATGCAGACAGAATAGGAAGTCCTCTGGAAGTAATTGAAAACTTAAAAGAACTTGAAGACGACGAAGAGCTATACGACAACATTGAAGATATTTGGCCGGATTATCC
>CAYXXW010000242.1:0-4823 GCA_964469115.1 uncultured Melioribacteraceae bacterium | reverse complement strand
TAACTTGTGTGCCGACAGCAAGCTTATCACTTACAGTAATATCG
Organism: uncultured Melioribacteraceae bacterium; assembly: GCA_964469115.1. Taxonomy (GTDB): domain Bacteria; phylum Bacteroidota; class Ignavibacteria; order Ignavibacteriales; family Melioribacteraceae. The sequence goes on along the minus strand of CAYXXW010000242.1, from coordinate 4,779 downwards.
CCCCCCTGCTCTAGCATTTTCTGAAGATTTTCAATTTGCCAGTTTGGTACAATTGCCGGGCGACCTTCAAAAAATATTGTTCTGACTATTGCATATTGCTCAAGTGCTAAAAGTCTATCGCGTTCATTTCCATGCACGAATATGTATCCGCTGAATAATGGTTCTTTAACTTTTTTCTTTCTATCGCTCCATTGTTTAATTCTTATTACGCTAGGTAAAAAATATTCAACCCCTACGGCAGAAAGTTGTGTCTCCGCTTTAAATTCATGCTTTGGCTTTGTATACAATGCATACCATTTTTTCTCTATAGAAAAATCCGGATTATCCAATTTTATTTCCTTTCGATTGATTTTGTCCTAGTACAAAAATAATGAATAATGAACTAACTTTTTTGAGGAAGAGTGAAAAATAAGTTATAATTAACGAAGAATTAAATCTTCTAAAGCAGTCGATAACTGTTTATCCGGTGAGTTAATGGGAAGATATGTTTTAACCCTTAGATTTGAGTATTCTTTTTTATCCTTTTCCGGAATTTCGTCACCTAAAACTATAACAGAAACTTTATTGTGAATGTCTTTTTTACGTAATGAAGAAACTAATTGAAGTCCATTCATTAAAGGCATTTTGTGGTAAGTAATAAGTACTGCAGGCGTTTTATCTAAAATGAAATTAAGTGCTTCAAATCCGTTCTTGCAAAATAATATCTGATAACCAGTAAATTTTTCTTCAACCAAAGATCTGAAGCCCGCTCTTAATTCTTCATGTTCTTCCAAAATTAAAATTGTATCTTCAGATTTTGGCAACGTAAAATGGAATTCACTTCCTTTATTTAACTTCGAATAAAACCAAATATTACCCGAATGTTTTTCAATAATTTCTTTAACCAGTGGTAAACCAAAACCACTTCCCTTTTCGCCGTCCGTTCCAGTTTTAGAAAACTTTGAATCAATTCTAAATAATTTATCTTGATGTTCTTCGTCAATGCCAACACCTTCATCCGCAACAATAATTTCTACCATATCATCCTTAAACAAATCAATTGTTACAGAAATTTCTTTGCCTGAAGGAGTAAATTTTACAGCATTGCTTAAAAGATTAGTAATCGCTTGACTAATTAGTCTTTCATCGGCATTTACAAAAATTCCGTGTCTACCTTTTACCTTTATTTTGATATTTTTTCTTATAATTGAACCGGTCAAGACCGAAACGGAATTATCAACGACATCTCTAATGTCTAATCTTTGCGGATCAAATTTCATTGTCCCGGTTTGAAGGCGAGTCCAATCCAATAGATGATTGACCATCTGTAATTGTATTTTAGATGCATCATAAACATACTGGAGATATTCTTGTCTTTCGGCTTCGGGTAATTTAGGTTCATTTAGTAATATTTCTGAGAAACCAAGTAAGCTGCTGAAGGGTGCACGAAGATCATGGGATATGATTGAAATTAGTTTATCCTTCGATTTATTTAATTCAATTTTAGCTTCAACGGATCCATTGAGTCTTAATTCTTCATTCTTGAATTCTGTAATATTGAAAAGAAGACTTTCAAATTTTTCCTCACTTCTAGAATTTGAAAGAGTGATAAATTCTCTAAACCAAAAGTGTTTTCCGTCTTTAGAGACAAGTTCAATGTCTAAATGCTTATTTTCAGTGAGAGAGTTGTGTATAACTTCGCCTAGATTATCATAAATAAGGGAATGATGTTTATAAGGAAATTTTGCGATTTCTTTACTTTTATAACCGAGAAGTTCCGCAAAACTAGTGTGGCAATTAAATAAATCGCTATTATCCCAATGAACTATAAAGTAATTGTTGTGATTTGTTAAGATGTCGTTTTTTGTTGAATCTGTATTACTATTATTCATTCTAAAAATGTTTTATCAAAAAGTGAAAATCAAATTATAATATTTTTACTAAAAAACTATTCTTTAGTTGGTCTCGTAGGTATTCCCATCAATTCCATTTTTCTGTAAAGCGATGAAAGACCAATATCTAAAACTTTTGCAGCTTCTTCCTTATTATTATCGTATTTTTTTATAATTCTCTTAATGTGTTCTTTTTCAAAATTCATTGTGGCTTCTTTAAGATTTTCTGGCACATTATTTAAATTGACCGATGTATTTATATTATCTGAAAGATCGGTAATCTCAATTAAATCGCTTGAAGAAAAAATAATTGCCCGCTCAATAATATTTTCGAGTTCCCTCACTCCACCGCGCCAATCATAATTAATGAGTTTTTTCATGGATTCATTATTTACACCTAAAACTGGTTTACCCATTTCATTACAATATTTTGACACAAAATGATTAACCAGCAACGGTATATCTTCCCTTCTCTCATTTAAAGACGGCAGTTTGATTTCAACTACGTTTAGTCTATAATAAAGATCTTCTCTAAATTCACCAGCCTTTGTTTTTTCATAAATATCTTGATTTGTAGAGGCAATTATTCTGACGTCTGTTTTAACTGACTTTACTGCTCCTACCGGCATAAATTCTTTGTCTTCAATTGCTCTTAATAATTTAACCTGAAGGTTTAGAGGTAAATCACCAATTTCATCTAAAAGTAAGGTCCCGCCATCAGCAACTTTGAATAAACCATCTTTGTCACTTACAGCGCCGGTAAAAGAACCTTTTCTATGACCAAAAAGTTCACTCTCAATTAAATTTTCTGAAATTGCACCACAGTTAATTGGTAAGAATATTTTGTCTTTTCTCAGACTATTGTAATGTATTGCTTTAGCAACAAGTTCTTTCCCTGTTCCGCTTTTACCAGAAATAAAAATATTACTATTTGTGGGTGCAACCTGAGAAATGATTTTAAAAACTTTTTTCATTGGCTCACTTTTACCAATTATATTTTCAAAATCTGCATCACTTGAAACTTTTTGACGTAAAAATTTATTTTCATCTGACAATTTTTTATAATCTAATAGACGTTTAACTCTAATTAATAAATCATCAAACTCAACCGGTTTAAGTAAGTAATCGTATGCTCCATTTCTTAGGGCCGCAATTGCAGTATCCACCGAAGCATAGGCTGTCATAATAATAAAATAAGTATCTGGAGCAATTTTAGAACATTTTTCTAATAGTTCCATTCCATCTAGTCCGGGCATTTTAATATCACTAATAACTAAATGAAATTCATCTTTTTCAATTAGCTGCATGGCTTCCGTACCATTCGAGACAGCTGTTGTTGAATAACCTTCTTCACTCAATATCATCTGTAATGAATCTCTAATTCCTTTTTCATCATCAGCAATTAATATTTTAATTTCCATAATTTTCCCTTTCAATTTCATAAAGGTGTGGAATCTGGATAATAAATTCGCTTCCTTCACCAATGTTGCTTTTAACTTTAATTTCCCCGTTAAACTTTTTTATAATGCCGTAACTTATAGAAAGACCCAAACCAGTGCCTTTGCCGACTTGCTTAGTCGTGAAAAATGGATCAAATATTTTCTTTGCTATCTCCTCGTCAATTCCGGTACCATTATCAGATATGTTAACGTAAATATTTTTTTCGTCAAATGTTGAATTAACTTTGATTATTCCTTGCCCTTGAATTGCATCAAGTGAATTTATTAGTATGTTAATAAATACTTGAATTATTTGATCTGGCACAACCTCTATGATTGGTAAATCAGGATTTAAATTAGTTTTAAACTCAACTTTTTTTACACGTTTATCATATTTTACAATTCCAACCGCAGTTTTTATTATTTCATTTATTTGAGTGAATAAAGAATCGTGACTTGGTGGTCTGGATAAATCAACTAACTCTCTTACTATTTTAGAAATTCTATTAATATTATCTCTAACGTTTATCAGCTGATCACTCATAAATTGATTGTTAGTTTTTCTTTGTAATATCTGAACAATAGAAGAAATTGATGCAAGCGGATTTCCAATCTCATGAGCGACCCCGGCTGCTAGTTGACCAATAACTGCAAGCTTTTCCGATTGATCGACCTGTTGTTGAAGTTTTCTCACTTCTGAGGCATCGGAAATCACAACAGTTCTTCCTAAATATTCATTATTTTCACCCGGAAGTTTTGTTACATTAAGCTGTACTGGAATTAATATTTTATCTTTGGTCATTCTTTCAGTTTCGATTAATTTAGCAAAGCCCTTTACTTTTACCTCTTCAATTATTTTCTGTAACTGTTTAGAGTATCGGTCCTCAGCTGGTAATAGTAACGATGTACTTTTACCTATAATCTCATCATGAGAATAGCCAAAAATCTTTTCAGCACCTTGATTCCACGTAATAACTTTCTCATTGCTATCAACAACAACAATTGCTGCATCAAGATACTGAAATACGTTTTGTAAGTGTTCTAGCTTTAAGTTAAAAATTTGTGCCATAGTAAATTAAAATGTTTTAAATTATAGAAAATTGACAATTTTTTAATTTAGATAGTAAAATATCGTTAATTTTTTGGAGAAATTCTTTTATAGCAATTACCTTTATTGAAAAACCACGATTTTGCAAATGTGCTGACAAACACATGTTAAAACTTGATAATGGCTTAAATTGGAATTTATTAATGAATAAGAGTAGAATGGAACAAACTAAAAGATACATAGAATGCTGTATCTTAATATTGCTTTTGAGTTCAATTCAAATAAATTCTCAAGTGTTATTGCAAGATGATTTTCAGTTTAAAAGTAATCATTGGTACTGGCGTTCAGATGGGAATCAAGAAATTCCAAGCGTTAATAACGGATTACTAAAACTAGAATTACAGAATGCAGATACTGCTGT